>CANEWV010000207.1 GCA_947442905.1 Chitinophagaceae bacterium
CGTATTCGGTATCACTTTCAACAAGTGCATACACTTTTTCAGGATTCGCCCTAGAAACAGAAACACTCATTTTTCCTAATGCAGCAGGTAACCCGTTTTCAATTTTATTCCATGTTAATCCAGCATCTGTAGATTTATACATACCACTTCCTGGTCCGCCACTTTTAATTTCCCAAGGCAATCTTTGGTATTCCCACATGGCAGCATATAAAATGCGTGGATTGTTCATGTCCATTGCCAAATCAGCACAACCTGTGTTATTATCAACAAATAAAACCTTTGTCCAATGCAAACCACCATCGGTAGATTTATACACGCCACGATCAGCAGAAGGACCGTGCGTAGCCCCTTGTGCGGCTACATAAACAACATCGGAGTTATTAGGATCTATACGTATCCAAGAAATTTGACGGGTCAATTCGAGGCCCATATGCTTCCATGTTTTTCCAGCATCGGTAGATTTATAAACACCATCACCATAAGAACTCATCACACCTCTTGGCGCATGCTCTCCCATGCCTACATATACAACATTTGGATCAGACTCTGCAACAGCCACAGCACCTACACTTCCTGTTTTAAAGAATCCATCAGATATATTATTCCATGTTTGTCCAGCGTCTTCTGTTTTCCATACGCCGCCGCCTGTAGTGCCCATGTAATAGGTCAATTGATTTTGCACCACACCTGTTGCTGTTACAGACCTGCCTCCACGGAGTGGTCCGATATTTCTCCACAATAAATTATTGAAATGAGAAGGGACTAAATTTTCTTCGACTACAGTTGCGGCTTGCGCTTTTGAAACCGATTTTTTTTGTGCCTGAACCATAGGCGTACAAGCAATGATAGATGCAAATGCACCAATTAAATACTTTGAAAACATAGAAAATATTTGTTGAGGTATTAATAAAATAAATAACGCTTGGCACTATTACGCCAGCCTGCCTGACTTTCGTAGTCTACAAAATAAATTTTGACATCTGCTTGGCTTTCATAATCTACAAAAAAGATTTTCTTTTTTGCTTGAGAAGCATAGGCAGTAAAAAACCACTTTCCATTATTATCACCAGCCTGACTTTCGTACTTAACTTTAAATACTTTTAAGTCGGCTTGGCTTTCATACTTTACAACAAAAACTTTTACTTCTGCTTGTGAAGCATAATCTACAGCAAATATTTTTTGTGCATGCGTAATACCTGCAAATGCTAATAGAAAGAAGAATAAGACAAATTTTTTCATAGAGATAAATTTAGGTCTTCAAGTTATAAATATTCCGGCATAATAATGGTTACTTCACCACAATCTCATCGGCAAAAATCCAAGCACCTGTTCCAGCCGCATGATGCCAATAAGGAGGTGATTTCATATTTTTTCCAGTAACCCTAATAAACCTTGCTTTTTGGCTTTTTGAAGCAGTCGCAAATACTTGTATGTCATTAATTTTGCTGGTTTTTGCTAATGGAAATACATTCTCGACAGTTTGGATAGGTGTATAGTTGATGCCGTCTTCTGAGGTTTCAAATGTAACCGCTGTAGGAAAGAACACCACATGGTTGGTGACCTGCAAAAAAGAGACTGAAACTTGAGAGAAATTGGAAACTGCACCTAGATCAATAGTCGCTTTCATATCGTCCAAGAACCCAAGCCAATTGGCGTAAAAGCTCCAACCACCAAAAGCGCCGTCCGTAAGGGCTTGCGGGTCTTCTTTGGCATATTTAACCGGCTTTATGGCCAAATTTACCTTAGCATTTTTAGCTACATTAACCTCTTTGGAACTAGCTACTAATTTTTGATAACCTTGTAAATAATCGGTAAGGGGTAGGCCCATTTCATTGATGATTTTAATACCCTGCGTATTTGTGGCGTTTGTAAACCTATCTATACGTTTGTTGATATTTTGCGCATCGGAAAGTGGGAATCCTGACTTGTTTAAACGGTAAAATTCGAGCGTTGCAAAATCAAGTCCAATCCGCGCTTCATTGACACGTGTTTGTAATGTTGAATTGCCCGCTGTAACATTTGAAGCACTATCAAATAAACTGTTATACTGCTTTAATTTTTGCTCACTTAGCCATGATTCAAACCCCTGCGCCGGATCACCATACAAGAACAAATAAAATTTAGGTGTTTCTTTAATTGCAGCATGTAAATCATTTAAATACTTAACAATATATGGCGATGCTACTCCATAATAATTAACGGTAAATTCTTGAAGTAGATTTGTGTAATTCAATGTTGGATTCCATAAAAATTTTGAAAGCAACCAACTACGGAGTTCAAAAAATTCGGAGGGGTTATGACTATGCTGTTCAAAAATCCAATTGGCATTGTTATCTACAAATAAATTAATGTTAGGTTGTAAGGTTTCTAAATTTGGAAATGGTGCTAAAAAATTAGTGAACTGCGTGGTGTAATCCCAAATTTGAATGGTTGCACCGATAGCACCCCATGCTTTCAGGTCCGATTCAAAATCTTTACATTTCTCTGCAATTGGTGCGCTTCTATCACACTCTATAGAACAAAGTGTTACTAAAACATTTTTTTCTGGCTTGATATGCAGTGGCGCTTTTCTTGTGTATTGATACGCAAGCGTTGCAATTATTTTTTTAGGAAAGTCTTTGGCGATGCGGTTTACAAGCGTGATCATGGTTCCAGATGGAGAACCTTCATACGTATCGATGGCTGCACATTTATCGCAAGTGCAATACTGTGTATTGTCATCCTGACTCACAGATAAAACTGTTGCAGCAGGGCTGCGACTAAAAAATGCAGCAACAGAATCTTTGATAATTTGATACACGGTATCGTTGGATAAACAAAGTTGCGTGGGCTGTCTTTTATTTTTAACAAGCGCGTAAAAAGTAGGGTGGCTTTCAAAAAAGTTTTTTTCTGGTAAAAACTTATTAAAAGTGTGCACACGCGCTTCCGGTACAAATTTTGGAAATCCTTCGGTGGTAACCCTTCGTTTGGCGGCAAAAGATGGGTTGTCATAAAATAATTTTGAATGTACTGTTCTTGTTAATACAGCTGGTGTATAAGTATAAGATGTAGCAATACTAATATTTTTTGTTATTGGTATTTTTTCTACTGTAGGAGATAAGAATTGGCAGCCTAAAAATTCTTCTAATAAAACATATACGGTTTCAAGTGTTAGGTAGGGTGTGGCACCTGTTATTTGAAGTTCATTTTTAGTACTCGTAATTGCATATTCATTTTTTGTAAGCGCCTCATAATTTGGACAAGCAACACCAATATAAATAACTGAATTTTTACCATTTTTTTGAGACGAAACCGGAATGCGCGCACCAGTTATTTTAAAAACATACTCACTTAATTCGTTGGCCGCTAAAAGCTCGTCTTTATCTGCATTTTCGGTGACCATAATAACAGTATTTGAACGCCCATTTTGTACCACCGTAAAAGAAGGGGCTGTTGCTTTTTGAGCATTTACACAGGTAATGCTGATGCAAGACAAAAGCACAACTAAAAGTGAAAATTTAGGACGGAATAAAAAATTCATACAAAGTATTTTAGTACCCTAAATTTAATTTATTTCAATAACTCTATTCTAACCTTTTTTAAGCCTATTTGAACCGGTTAAAAAATAAATAATGGGTTCTTTTAATAGTGGCGTAAATTAACTGCAAATAAAAATTCATGAAAAAAATATTCTTCGTATTTGCTATGCTTTGCTCAAGTGTATTACTTGCACAAAATGTATATCATTTTACAAGCGGGCTGGCATCTGGTAAAGTGCATCAATATGGCAGAGAAGCCATGTACTCCGATACGCTTGCCTATAGTATCTACAAAGGTGAAAGTAAGCCACAGGAAGGATTAGCTGTTTCAAGTGAGGCAAAAACAAAGTGGACTTCCATTAAGGCAGACAGCGCAAATAATTTTAGAAGTCAGGCACTAGCCAATGGTTATTTATACCTACAATACAATGCGCCAAAAGCGGGGACAGCTGTTTTTATTGGCACAGGACACTCCATGGTATTTATTAATGGAGCGCCGCATGCCGGAGATATGTACCGCTATGGTTGGATGTACATTCCGGTTCAATTAAAAAAAGGAATCAATGAATTTTATATTCGCGCCGCAGGCGCTGGTAGGTTTGCATCGGTAAAAGCAATGCTTGATTTTTCATTTAAGCCACTACAACTGAGTACCAAAGACGCTACGCTTCCGTTTTTTATTGAAGGAGAAAGCGTAACAAAAAAATGGGCAGGACTTGTAGTAGTCAATAGTTCAAAAAATAATACTGTGGGCATGAGCATCACGGCGGCCATTGGAGATCAAAAAATACAAACCAATATTTCAAACATCGCACAACATATCGCAAGAAAAGTAGCCGTAGAAATACCGGTACCAAAAAACGTAAGCAAAGGAAGTTACAG
>CANEWV010000208.1 GCA_947442905.1 Chitinophagaceae bacterium
GCTAGTAAAAGTGGAAAATCGGGAAGTTCTATTGTATCTATTTTAACCATGGTGTTTTATAATTTATCCGCTTTTTGTTGCAACCGCTTCAAGTGTTATCTTAGTTCTTTCAACAATTACGGCGGCGGCACAAATTTACAAGCTTATTTTTCAACTCATGAAACAAACCTATAGTTATCCGGTTCAATTTATATTTTTAATGGGGCTTTTAGGGGTATTTATGATTGTGGGCACCTTTTTATTAACGCTTGTAGGAAGCCAACTCCTACATTGTAAGTTGTTAGAAGTGCCAGCGCTCCTTAATTTACCAGCCAATGCAGGCATGTCTAAAATCCTGAATTTGGGTGCTACCTTCATTGCCTTTGTTTTTCCAGCAATCATTTTTACCCGTGTCAATAAAAAAGAATCACAAACAACAGTTGAGGCCCTTGGTTTTGCTAAAATTGCGGGTTCAAAATTGTTATTGTATACGGTGTTTATTGCTTTTGGCGGAGTTTGGCTCAGTGGCTCACTTGCAGAAATTAACCAGCATATATATCTGCCTGCAAAATTATTAGAACAAGCCAAAGCATTAGAGCAAACCTATAAAACACTGATGCTAAATATGGCGCGCATGGATAGTGTGCTAGATTATATAACGGCTCTTTTTGTAATGGCTTTAGCACCAGCTATTTTTGAAGAAATACTATTTAGATCTACCATTCAACCACTATTTATAGGTTGGACAAAAAATGTATGGGTAGGTATCATTATTACAAGCATCTTTTTTAGCGCGATACATTTTTCGTTTTTTGGTTTTTTATCCCGAACAGCACTTGGCATTGTGCTCGGGCTACTTTTTTATCATACTAAAAATATTTGGCTAAGTATTTTAATGCATTTTTTAAACAACGGACTCATTGTCACGCAGCTTTATATTGTTACATTACAAGGTAAATCACTCGAAAAGGCTATGGATGAAAATCTTTCCATTTGGGCTGGAATTAATGGGCTCATGATATTATGGTTCTCATTCAATGCGCTTAAAAAGTATAGCGCTACATTGGTTAAACCGTTGTAACTTCACAATTGTAATCGTTCACATTTAATGTATCATTTTTTATGTCTTGGGAAAAAATATTTAGTACGCGTGTTTTTGCAGAAGCTTCCATTATCGAAGGCGTACTTGCAGAAAATGATGTACCTGTACAACTTTTAAATAAACAAGACAGTAGTTATCCGATGTTTGGTGACATACAACTTTATGTACCGCATGACATGGTTGTATTTGCAAGACAACTCATTGATCAACAATCTGAGCATTTAGACTTTACCGTATAACAACACATATGGCACTCGATCTTCAAACGTTTAAAACTAGGGCTTTATCGGCAATTATTTTTGTTGTGGTGATGCTGGGTGCTATTTTTTACAGTATCGATAGTTTTATCATACTTTTTTTAATTGTGCATACGGGTTGCTATATCGAGTATAGTAAACTCATAAAAGGTACATCCACCATTCAAACTACAAAAGCAAAGGTTTTGTATAACTTGTTTGGACTTGCATACATGACTACTAGCTTTTTTGCTATTACACAATTAGCATCTGCGCATTGGACCTCTGTATTAGGAACCACTCAATATTATGTGTTGCCCATGCTTGTTATTGTGAGTATTTGGATCAATGATACCATGGCCTATATAGTAGGTTCATTTATTGGCAAAACACCTCTTTCTGCTTTGTCTCCTAAAAAAACATGGGAGGGAACCATTGGTGGTGCCTTACTTGCAGTAGTAGCAGTGGTAATTTTAGGAAGGTCTTTAACAGGGCTCTCTTATCAAACGCTCATCATTGTGAGCGCTACATCTGCTATTACTGGTACAATGGGCGACCTTATAGAAAGTAAGTTTAAAAGAATGGCTGGCGTTAAAGATAGTGGCAATATTTTGCCAGGGCATGGTGGTTTTTTTGACCGTTTTGACTCTTTATTATTAGCTGGCCCTTCTGTTTGGCTACTGCTAACACTTTTTGCGCAATAGATTTTACTTTACATTTGCAACTCAAATCATTATTATGACAATTCACCGCGAAGGTTTCCGCACCATTGGTATTACTGCCCTTATTTTTGGTATTATCAATTTAATTTCAATTTCTTATTTAGGAACCTGTTGCCCTAGATTAGCGGGCGCTATTTTTGGCCTAACGCTTTTCTTCTTTTTATTTATCATTTCATTTTTTAGAATTCCCAATAGAACCTTAACCATAAACGACAATCAAATTATTTGTCCTGCCGATGGTAAAGTAGTAGTGATTGAAGAAATTACAGATGTTGAATATTTTAAAGACAAACGCATTCAGGTGAGTGTGTTTATGAGCCCAGCAAATGTGCACGTGAATAGAAATCCAATGAGCGGTAAAGTGGTGTATAACCAGTACCATAAAGGAAAGTACCTGGTTGCGTGGCATCCAAAATCTTCTACCGAAAATGAAAGATGGAGCGTAGCTGTCGAAAATAACCACGGTACTATTTTATACAAACAAATTGCTGGAGCACTTGCAAAACGTATTTGTAATTATACCACAGTAGGTCAAGAAGTAAAGCAAACCGATGAGTATGGCTTTATTAAATTTGGTAGCAGGGTAGATATTTTATTACCTGTAGGCACTAAAATTAATGTTGCACTTAATGAGGTTGTAAAAGGTGGTGTAACCGTTCTTGCTACTTGGGCTTAATACTAGAATCCTTATTATAAATCGCCTAACTGAGGCCTAAGCACAATGTCTTCGGCAACGGCTGCATCCGATAAAGAAGCAGCGGCCACTATCATTGTAGCAACATCACTTGCTTCCATAATTCTTTTAGGGTCTACGCCCGATCCGTCCCAACTAGCCGTATAAACAGCCCCAGGATAAACGCCGGTAACTTTTATTCCGTGCGGCTTTAATTCTTCGCGCAAATTTTTTGTAAATCCAGCAAGTGCAAATTTGCTAATACTATAACTACCACCATTGGCATACGCATGAAGTGATGCGATCGAGCAAATATTAAAAATATGTCCTTTTTTAGCGGACATCATAGGCGCAAGCAAAGCTCTTGTTAAATGATAAGCGCTGTACAAATTGCTTTCGATCATCGTAGCAAGTGTGCCAGGTGCTTCGTTATAAATACTGCCGGGTACAAAATGGCCTGCATTATTAATAATGATATCGGGCGTTCCTTTTTCTAAGCACCAAGCCGCAAAAGCATGAACATCCGCTTCGTTAGACATATCGGTGGGTCTTGCTTTAATAGTTGCATACGGGAAGGCTGTCTGTAATGCAGCAACGGTGTCATACAAAGCCGTTTCACCTCTACTACAAAGTAGGAGGGTGTACCCTTTTTGTGCAAATGCAGTAGCTACTGCTTTTCCAATGCCTTTAGAGGCGCCTGTAATTACAACTATCATACTACGAAGTAACATATTTTTTGGGTAAAACTGCTTTAACTTTGCCGCATGAAATACCAACACCTTTTCTTTGACCTAGATCATACCCTTTGGGATTTTGAAACCAATGCCAAAGAAAGCTTACAAGACCTGTATACAGCGCACAACTTAGTAGGTAGGGGTATTGAAAGCTTTGATCATTTTTTTGATCATTATAGTGCACACAATCACCGCTTATGGGATAGGTATACCAAGGGTTTTATTAAACAGGAAGAATTGAAGTGGAAGCGGATGTGGTTGGCGCTTTTAGAATATAAAATAGCAGACGAAACACTCTCTAGGCAAATGTCACTCGACTTTTTAGAAATACTCCCTACTAAAAAAACATTGTTTGATGGTACCACCGAGCTACTTACTTATTTGCAAGAGAAAGGATACCAGATGCACCTTGTAACCAATGGTTTTGAAAATGTGCAACATCAAAAAATTAAACACGCAGGACTAGATCCATACTTTGGTGCAGTTATTACTTCAGAAGCAAGTAATAGTTTAAAACCCAATAAAGAAATTTTTGATTACGCATTTGCTAAAACAGGCGCTACTGCTAGTAATAGTATTATGATTGGAGATAATCAAGATGCAGATATCAAAGGAGGCATCAACGCTGGGATGGATACTATTTTTGTAAATCATATTGGCGCCACACCACATGTGCGTGCCACCCATGAAGTTTTTGATTTACCGTCTATTGCTAAACTTTTATAGTTACATAGGTTCCATAAAAAAGCCGCTAACATGTTAGCGGCTTTTTTTATAAACTAGATTGTAAAATTATTTTTTTACAACGCTTGCAGTTTTAGGGTCTTTCTTGCATTTTTTGCAATCTTTCTTGCAGTCTTTACCACAAGCTTTTTTCTCTTCTTTTTTACATTTAGTGCAATCTTTTTTACCATCACAAGCAAATACAGCACCTGTAGTTAGTAAAGCC
>CANEWV010000209.1 GCA_947442905.1 Chitinophagaceae bacterium
ATACATTGTGGCTGTGGTCTGTGGTATGTTGTGTAGCAACTTTAAAGGATCCAGCAATGTAGGTATTACCTTCTTTATCGGTGGCAAACATGCCAAGTCCTTTTTGCTCTTCAATTTTTTGCCAGCGGATATCTTCTTTTGTTTTCCACGCAGCAGCTATTGCATTAGCGATAGGATGGTTAGCATATTTTTCTAGTGAAAAGGCAATTTGCTTAAAAGTATTTTCATCAATAGTTGCTGTAGGAGCCAAGGTAAAATTAGTGACGGAAAATTTACCAGTTGTGAGCGTTCCGGTTTTATCAAATACAACCTGCTTAATACTTTTGAATATTTCTAAGCTTCTTGCATTTTTAAACAGTACCCCATTGCGGGCAGCTCTACCTAGCCCAACAGCAATGGCTGCAGGTGTTGCAAGACCCATGGCGCAAGGGCATGAAATAACAAGTACGGCAATACCTCTTAATAAAGAACTACTAAAAGGAAGGGAAGCAAAAAAATAATTGCCTATAATGGTGAGTAGCGCAATACCAATAACAGTAGGCACAAATATGGCGCTAATTTTATCGGCAAGTTGTTGAACTGGTGGCTTTTCTGTTTGCGCCTGTTTTACAAGATTCAAAATATTTGCAAGCACTGTGTTTTCTCCAACAGCTGTAATATAAGCTTTGATGGTGCCCGATTCTACCATGCTACCACCAATAAGCAGGTCATTCATTTTTTTAATAACAGGTACACTCTCGCCAGAAATAATGGCTTCATTAATGCTTGCTTCTCCCCATAAAATTTTACAATCCATGGGCACCGTTTCGCCATTTTTGATAAGTACAATATCGCCCACTTTTAAACTGGTGTTTTCTACCGGGAATACCAGTTCTTGATGGTTTTCATCGAAGGCAATAAGGTTGGCCATTGTCTTTTGTGACACGGCTAATTTTTTTAAAGCAGCTTGTGTAGTTTCTACTGATCTGTCTTCTAACCAATTACCAAAAAACACAAGGGTTAAAATGGTAGCGGTGGTTTCATAAAATAAATACTGCTCTGCTTCTCCAATGATAGTACCATATAAACTGTATCCAAAAGCAGCTAGCGCACCAAGTGCCACAAGTACATTCATGTTTGGCACTCCTTTAGAAAGACTTTTAATAGCGCTCTTTCCAAAGTATCCCATCCCAACAATAAATACAGGGATGGTTAAACCAAGTTGCACAAAGGGGTTCATCAGTAAATGAATATGAACACCCGGAATCATATGCAGCATAAGAGGTCCTGTAAACACAAAGCAAAACCAAAAGCGTTGCAGCGGAGAACTAAATATTTTTTTTGATTTTTGTTCTGTTTCTAAACCATCTCCAGAAACTTCGTAACCAAGTGCTTCAACTTCTTTTTGAATGTTTTTTTTATTGGCATTTTCTGGCACGCTAAAACTTGCCTCGCCGTTCATAAAATTCACTTTCACGTCCTGCATTCCTGATCCTGTAAGTACCTTGTCTACGCTAAGTGCGCAGTTGGTACAGCTCATGCCTTTTACCTTCCAATTCACTTTTTCCATAAGACGTATTTTGCTACAAAGTTACTTCATTCGGAGGCCTTTGTTTGTATATTTGTTTCATGGATCAAAATTTTACCCTAAGCCAAATTCAGGAAGTAGCGGCTGCCGTTTGGGCCGAAGGAAAGGATACCCCTATTTGGGCTTTTTATGCTCCCATGGGCACGGGTAAAACCACACTCATCCATGCCATTTGTGAAGCCTTGGGCGTAACCGATGCAGTGAGCAGTCCTACATTTGCCCTTGTAAATGAATACCAGCACCCAGGGGGCAGTATTTTTCATATGGACTGGTACCGATTAGGCTCATTAGGGGAAGCGGTTAGGGCCGGTATTGATGAGCATTTGCATAGTGGCGACACTTGTTTTATTGAATGGCCCGAAAATGTGCCTGCGCTTTTAAGCGGGCCGGTATTTGAAGTACGCTTATCCCTCATAGATGAAAATACGAGGCATATATATTCTAGTGTAAAATGCTAACTTTATAGACAACCCAGCTAGTCACTAGCAAATACAAATTATTATGGCTACTAGTAAACCTACTATTTCTACTTCTTTTTTATACGAAACCCTCGAAGAAACTTTAGATGTAAAACCACTTGGTGCAAAACTGCATATTGGTATTCCCAAAGAAACGGCGTTTCAAGAAAACCGTATTGCATTAACGCCGGAGGCGGTGGGTGTTTTGGTTTCTAATGGAAACGATGTTTCTATCGAACATTTAGCCGGTGAGGGAAGTCATTACTCCGATGCTGATTATAGTGAAGCGGGCGCCAACATTGTTTTTGATAGACATGAAATTTACAAATGTCCCATTCTTGTAAAAAGTGCGCCAATCGTTTCTGAAGATTTGCCGCTTTTACAACTCAACCAAATTATTATTTCTCCCATCCACTATTCTGCTTTACAACAGGCGGATATTCAAAAAATGATGGAGAAAAAAATTACGGCATTAAGTTTCGAAAATTTTAAAGATGCCAGCGGTACGTATCCAATTGTGCGAAGCATGAGTGAGATAGCGGGTAGTGCTGTAATGCTTATTGCCGCTCAGTATTTAAGCAGTTTTAATAAAGGCAAAGGCGTGCTACTAGGCGGCATCAGTGGCATTCCGCCAACTAAAGTAGTGATTGTAGGCGCAGGTATTGTAGGAGAAAGTGCTACCCGAAATGCACTTGCTTTAGGAGCGTCGGTAAAAGTTTTTGATAACGATGTATACAAGCTTAAGCAACTACAAAATAATTTAGGCCAGCGCGTTTGGACGTCTGTACTAGAACCTAAAATATTAGCCAAGCAATTAAAAACTTGTGAAGTGGCAGTGGGTGCGCTCAGTAACGAATATGGTAGAGCCCCTGTTGTTGTTACCGAAGAAATGGTAGCCGCCATGAGGCCTGGTAGTATTATTATTGATGTTGCCATTGATAGAGGTGGTTGTTTTGAAACCAGTGAATTAACCAGTCATGAAAAACCAACTTTTGTAAAGCATGGCGTTATACATTATGGAGTGCCAAATATCCCATCTGGTTTTGCAAGAACAGCAAGTCAGGCCATTAGCAATGTGCTCATGCCACTGATGCTTACCATTAGTGATGAGGGCGGGCTCGATGAAATGCTATGGCATGATGTAAATGTGCGTGAGGGGATTTATTTATTTAAGGGCGCTTTAACCGATTTTTATATCAGTCAAAAATTTGATTTAAAATACACAGATCTTAATTTACTTATTGCCAGTAGGCGTTAAACAGCTTCAATAAAAAATCATGGAAAGAAGAAACTTTTTAAAAAGCAATATACTAGCAGGTGCAGGCGTAGCAGCTGCTTCAATGCCATTTGTTTCGGGTGCGGCTAGCAAATCCAGCAAAGCAATTAGCTCTTTAGATTCAAAACCCTTTACTGCCGACTATGCATTTCATGATGGCATGTTTAGTGCGCACGCAGGCCCTGATTTTATTGAGCAAATCAAATTTGCACATAGTGTAGGCTTTAGATCTATAGAGGACAATGGCATGATGTCCCGCACACCAGAAATGCAACAAAAAATTGGCGATACACTTGCGCGTTTAAACATGCGCATGGGTGTGTTTGTAATTGCTTATGATAACTGGCCATTACAAACCTCTTTAACAAGTGGTGATAAGCAGTGGCGTGAAAAATTTATTAAATATTGTAAAGATTCGGTTGAAGTGGCAAAAAGATGTGGGGCTAAATGGATGACCGTAGTGCCTGGTAATTTTGACCGCAAACTTCCTATGGGGATTCAAACGGCTAGGGTTATTGAATCACTCAGGTATGGCGCCGAAATTTTAGAAAAGCATAATTTAATTATGGTGTTAGAGCCATTAAGCGATACACCTGATTTATTTTTAAGACATACCGATCAAACCTATTCAATTTGTAAAGCGGTGAATAGTCCTTCTTGCAAAATTTTATTTGACATGTACCACATGCAAAGAAATGAAGGAAATATTATCGCCAACATCAACTTATGCTGGGATGAAACTGCTTATTTTCAAATAGGCGATAATCCGGGTCGTAACGAACCGGGCACGGGCGAAATGAATTATCAGAATATCTTTAAACACATACACAATAAAGGTTTCAGAGGTATTTATGGCATGGAGCATGGTAAAGCTGGTGGCGGTAAAGAAGGTGAAATCGCACTCATTAATGCGTACCGTAATGCCGATAATTTTACTGTGGGAAGCTAATTTTTCCCATACTAAGTGTAGGTGATCCAGCTACTGCTTCGTTGGCTAAAATAGCAAATAGTGCTGCTTCTTTTGCATCAGGGTGTACACCCAGTGTTTCTAAATTTTTAAATAAAGCATTAGGACACATGTTTTGCAACTGC
>CANEWV010000210.1 GCA_947442905.1 Chitinophagaceae bacterium
CGGTCTGTTTTACGGTCGGCAAGGGTTTCGTTGCGTAAACTTTTTGGAACCACTTCCCCAAAGCCTCCAACAATAGTTGTATCATATGATTTAACTGGCTTAGGTGGCACCCCAGTACTGCTAGCGCTTGGTGTTACCGCTGGTGTAACAGATGGGGCTCCCGTTTTTTTTGTGGTATCTACAACGGTTGCTGTTTTTTTACCTTTTAAGCCGCCGAATTGTGCATTTGCGCTAATACTTATAGCGCTAACTGCTAACCCTATTATAAATATTTTTTTCATAAAAACTACTTTATTGCAATATGAACGTAATGTTTTGATCTAATTTTCTAGTACCACCGCCCGGTTCTAACACTTTAATTTCACCAATGGTAACCGTAGTGCCAGCCTGACATCTTCTAATCAATGCTTGTGCTGAACCATCTTTAAATGAAGCACCATTTACATCTGCGAATTCAGGTTCATCAAAACCTTTACCCGTACAAATGAGCATGTATGAAACAACTTTGTAGGCAACACCTTCAAATACGAAATCTCTTAATTCGGCAATGGCTCCACTTTGCACACGAAACACATTTGCTGCCATTGCTCCACCAGCACTTCCACCAACGACTACAATTGGATCTGGAACGCGCTTAACAGGAATGGCTATTCGTTGAATGCTTTTCCCATCATTCGCAATTACATTAACGGTTCCTAATTGTGTACAAGTCACAATGTATTGACCTGAACCAACTTTTCTTAAGGAGGCTCCGGCTCCCTCAATAGAAACAGTAACTTTCTCGTCACCGCCACCACCACTAGTTACGCTCAATGGATTTTCTAGTCCCTTATAAAATACACGTGTTTTATCGGTAGATACTGTTAATCCAGCAGGTACCCCAACAGTATATTTAATTTCTTTTTCTACCACAGCTATTGTACCGTCAGGTTTTGCATAAGAAATTCTTACACGCTTGACGCCAGAACCAGAACCGCTTACACGTGTTTTGTATTCGGCAGTACCTTCTGCGTTAAGTGGCACATTAGCACCATCTATAGAAATAGTGGGTTGTGCTGCATTACTAAACGCACCAATACCAGCTGTAATAACTAGCTCTTCACCAGGCATTAAATATTGCGTATTGGTTCCAGCAAAAGCTTGGAACTGATCATAAATAATTTCTACTTGGCCAATTTGCTTGTGGCAAAATTCAACGGCTCTTGATTCAGAATTTCTTACGTCATTTTGAAACTTACTCATGATCGTTATAGCCGCAATGGTTGGTGTCATATGAAAATAAGCATAGGCCCAATCATTCTTTCCAGCGTCACTAGTAGTAGGAGGAATGGTTAAATCAAGAGGCAACGCTGCTTCAATTTCTTTTTTCATTTCCGGATCGATACTTAGCAACTGCTCTTTATAGGCTTTCAATTTTGCAAAAAGTTCTTTTCCCCTCCCTTTTCCTTCTGGCGCGTTTTCAACCAATAAGCGGGTTGCCGCATCCAAATCATCTTCTTTATACTCTTCTTTGCCGTTTACGATTTTTAAATCAGACTCTTTTTTTAATTCAATTTTGAGGCCCTCAATATAATTGTATAATTCGTCAGATATTTTTTTTGCTTGTTGGGCTTTAGGTTCCCAATAAGCTGCCTTTTCTCTAGTAGTAGGGTCTTCTAATTTTGCTTTAAATGATTTGAAGATCTCTACATTCTTTTGCTCTGCAACGCCGCTCGCAATCATTAAACTGCGATCAACGGTTTTAAATGCATTTAAAATTTCGGCAGAAACATTCAGTGCCAGTAATGCGGTAAGCACTAGGTACATCATGTTAATCATTTTCTGCCGCGGTTCCTTAGGTAGTGACATATTGTACTATTTAGGTAATCTTATTAATAATGTGTTTAAATCTTGGTGGGTTACTATCTACCCTGCATAGCAGTTAACATGTTACCGTATACTTGATTTAATTTACCTAAATTATTAGCAAGGGCACCAATTTGTTCTTTTGCTTTTAATGCATCTTCGGCAGTGCCGTTCATCGCTTCAGAAGCTTGCGCTAATTTGCCATAGAACTGGTTAAGTGCTTTGAGATGATTATTACTTTCTTGTAATTCAAGTTCATAAATGGTATTTAATGAACCTAAGTTTTTAGCCAAGCTTTGAACTTGCTTGTGGTACTCATTGGTACTATCAGAAGCCAATGAAATGCTACCTAAAGATTCACTCGCTTTAACAGCTGCATCTTTAATTGAACCAAGGGCTGCAGCAGCTTCTCCTGTTTTTGCAGAAAAATCTGAAGTAGATTTAACCACGTCGCCTATTTGGCCAATTTGCTCTACAGTAGTGCCTAGTTTTTGAAAGCTAGTACTAAGCTTAGACAAATTTTCTTGCGTTAAGCCTGCGTTAGCAAATAATTCATCAAATCTTTTTGTTACATCCGCCACAACTGTAGATGGAAGATCCGCACCGCCACCGCCGCCTGATGGACCATGTCCGCCTTCTGGAGGTAAAATTGCATAGATCAAAAAGATAATGGCTTCAGTTGTTAAACCAATTTTAAGTGCCCAGTCTGCCCAAGACAAGTGTAGAATTTTTGCCATTGCGCCAAAAATTACGACAGATGCACCGGTACATACAAAAACGTTTACAAGTCTCATTGTTGTTTGAGCTGGTAAGCCAAATATTTTTTCTTGTTGAGCTGACATGTTTTAAATTTTTATGAATTAAAAAGTTGAGATGAATGTTTTATATTGGAATTATCTTTTTGTTTTTGGCGCTAAATCAATTACGGTTCTAAATCCGATATATGATTTTGCATTATCTTGGTATTCGTAAGCGCGCGCACTTACTTGTAAAGCGTTACCAACGTCTTTCCAGCTACCACCTCTTATAACTTTACGTTTCATACGAGGAGGATCGTTTTCGTCGGCTTCAATTCTAACATCTGGACTTAAATCAGACATGAAATTGTAAGAGCCTTCGTAAAAGTAAGAAGCTGTCCACTCTGCAACGTTTCCAGACATATTGTATAAACCAAAATCGTTTGGCCAGTATGCAGTTGCTTTAACCGTGTAAAAACCACCATCTTCTGGATAGTTACCTCTTCCAGGTTTAAAGTTTGCAAGCAAACAACCTTTTTTATTTCTTAAATATGGAGAACCCCATGGAAACATCGTACTTGTACGACCACCTCTTGCAGCGTATTCCCACTCTGCTTCGTTCGGTAATCTATAATCACCGTCAACGGCAATTTTCTTTTTTGCAAAATCTGCATTTTGAATATGCGTTCTCCAATGACAAAAAGCAACTGCTTGTTTCCAGGTAACCCCTACTACAGGATAGTTGCCATAAGCTGGGTGGGCATAATATCTTTTTGCTAAAGGTTCGTTGTAAGAATAAGAGAAATCTCTAATCCAAACGAGTGTGTCAGGATAAACAGGAACCGCATAACTTACAATTTGATCACGCCCTTTTTGAGTTGAATTGTTTTTATTGATTTTGGCAGCAGCAGGTAAATCAAAATAACGAACCCTGTAAATCAAACTATCTGGGTCAATTGATAATTTTCTAGTCAACGGATTTTCGTAGGTAAGGCCAGTTAGGTTTACCAACTCCTTGTTATCGTACTTGTACAAAGCTGCTTTCTTCCAGTTTACTGCGGTGGTATCTGAAGAATTGTTTAAACCAACTCCAGAAGTAACTTTATACGCTAATGAATCACGTACCCAGTTTACAAACTGACGATAGTGGTTGTTTGTAATTTCGGTAGCATCCATCCAAAAACCTGGAATAGACACATTTCTATTACGATTACTGTAATTGAAACTAACGTCTTCATCACTTGGTCCCATGTGGAATGTTCCAGGCGGAACGTATACCATGGTTCTAGGTGTTAGCATACTTTGCTTTGCTAAAGGAGCAACGCCATGCAACTGCCCATCATCAGGCACCCCCTTACCTTTGTTTTTTCCAAAGAAGCAAGAAGTCAAACTCAACGTAAAGAACGCCAAGGTAATTGTAGTTAAATATCCTTTCATCTGATCTATATGATTTATAACAGTGACAAATATAAGTTTTGAAACGTCAGAAACCTGAGTTTTAGCGCTTAAAAACCAATAAATTAATGATCCAGGGTAAAAATCTATTCAGTAGTAAATTTTTTTATGTTTCACTGTTTTGCCGGAGTAGTGGCTAAAACTGAACTGCAAAATAAATGATTACATGTTACACAATTGCTAAAAAACTGTCAAAATCAGTAAGTTGGTGCAATTGGCAGGTATGATTTTCACACAATTGAAATGTAACTTGTTGATTATCAATTATTTTTTGGGAAATCGCTAAAATACTTGTTAGCCGATTTTCTGAAATATTTAAGATTAGATTGGGTCTGAAA
>CANEWV010000211.1 GCA_947442905.1 Chitinophagaceae bacterium
AAATAAAGTCACCTTTTATAAGTATTGTTAGAGGCAAAGGTCTTTTAAATGCCATAGAAGTTACGCATCAAAATCCAAACGCAGCTTGGGATTTTTGTTTGGCCTTAAAAGAAAATGGACTGCTTGCAAAACCTACCCACGGTAATAAAATAAGATTTGCGCCACCACTAATAATAACTGAATCACAAATTCATGAAAGTGTTTCAATGATTAAGCAATCATTGAAACACTTTGAAATAGTTTAATTTTCTTCTGAAGCTGTTGTTTCGTCTTCAAAATCTTCATCATCTTCGTCTTCCTCTTCAAAAAGAGCGTCGTAGTTGTCTAACTGGTCAATGCTTAATTCATCAACGATTTCAAAAATAGAGTCACTCTTTTTTCTCCAAATGCTTGTTTCATAATCATCATGGTGCATTAATAATACCGCGTTATCGGTATGCATTAAGGGTTCAAGCAAAGCAATTTGCTCACCTTCATTTTCTACTACTAAATAAAAATTTCCAATGATTAAATCAGTAAAGTTTGCCATAGTTTTTTTTTAAAATTACTAGGTCAATGTAAACTTAATGATAACTAAAAATGTATTTATTGTTAAGTTTAGAATTTTTTACCGCATTATTTCGTACACAAAATTAAGCCGGTCAGGTTCGTTGTAATAGGCAACCATTTCTTCGCTCACTTTTTTTGCACCTAATTTTTCTATGGCTATTTGCGATCTAATATTTTGTGCACCAATATGAAAAATAACTTTTTCAATGTAAATGAATGCGTAGTTTAACATGAGGGTTTTCACTTGCTTATTGATACCCTTTCCCCAACAGTATCTACTAAAAAAAGTATACCCAATTTTTATCTCACTGTCAAGTGGTTTATAATCGTAAAACCTAGTGGAGCCAAGGGCTTCACCGGTATCGACGTCTCTAACAATAAATGCGCCACCTGATACTAAAGCGCCTTCAAAAAACGACTCAAACACTTCTTTTTGATACCTGTTGGGATTAGGATGTTGCTCCCAAATAAGCGGATCTGATGCAGCCGCATAGAGCTCATTGAAGTTAGAGGGCTGCAGTGGTTCTAACCGAATTAAATGATTGCTTAAATGATTGGGCTGCAAATTCATGAAACTAAAATTACCAATTAATTCAGTACAAATTGTGCACCAAGGGTTGCAAAACGAAATCCTTGTTTTTCGAGTGCAATTCTTTGTGGACTTGTTTTATTATGCGTAGGATTGGTATGGTTTAAATGAATAAAGTAAATTTTTTGTTTCACAGATAACGGCTCGTCTTTAAAAAGGGATATGGTTTCACTTATAAATGGGTGTGGTACATCTTTAATCGGTCTATTTATTTCACCATCTTCATAAAATGTACCGTCGATAAATGCAAAGTCTACTGCTTTTACTTCTTTGACAATGCTTTTTTCCCAGAGATTCCATTTGTCAATGTCAGGGATATAAAGCGCCGACTTTTTGGTGCCAATTATTTTAAAACCTACTGTTTCAGAAAACTCATCTCTGTGCGGAACAACAATAGGTATCACCATAAGCCCATTATCTAACATAATAGGGGATTCGGATTGAAGGGGTTTCAAGTCAATATTACCAAGGGTTACAAGCTGGCTCCAGGGCCCATTATTGTGTAAATAGCTGATAAACCTAGGCATAGCGTATACCGGTATTTTACTTGCATTCATGCTTTCTTTACCAAGGTACATCAGACCTGTATAATGACCACTGTGTGCATGTGTTAAAAAAATCCCGTCGATACTTGTAACACCATTTGTTTTTGATAAGCGTTCATATTGGGCTGTAATATCTGGTGTAGCATCAAACAAATAGTTCTTTTTATTTTTTGTATCTGTAACACCAAGGCTCGAAACAAAAAACCGGTCTTTTAAATGCTTGCAACAACTTTTTTGACATCCCAATTGCGGCTTTCCCGCATCTTGTGTAGTACCAATTACCACAAGGGTTTGAGCATTTGTGCTTGTATAAAAAAAGCTAAAATAAATAAAAATAATGGCGCCTCTCATCTAGCAAAGAATTAGATTTATGTACAACGTATGTTAAATGTAATTATATTTTATCTTACATTGTAGCACTATTAATTCTAATTATGGAAGTACATCACCCACATCATCATAGCGGTCATCAAAAGAAAAAATGGAAAGAGTACCTTACCGAATTTGTAATGTTATTTGCAGCTGTTACGCTTGGATTTTTTGCTGAAAATCAACGAGAACATTATATCGAACATTTACGTGAGCAGCAGTATATGCAAAGCTTATACGAAGACCTTAAAAAAGACACCATCGAATTAAATACTCTAAAGCGTGTTTACACTAAGCAAATGAAGCTTATTGACACAACCATTAACCTTTTTAGAATGGGTGAATGGAATGATGTCAACCTCAATAAAATTTATGTTTTAAATTTATCAACCCTAGGAAATAGGGGGCTTAATTTAATGGAACGTACAAGCGTTCAATTGAAAAATGCCGGGGGTATGCGACTCATCAAAAATTCCAAAATTAGCGATGAAATCGCCAATTACTGGCATTGGCAGGAGTATGCCAAGGCATATGGCGCCACAACAGAAGAGCTGAAACTAAAGGCTCGCGAGCGTTCATATAATATTTTTGATCAGTTTTATTACAATGAAATTAATCGAGACGAAATTAAAACTACCAAATCTGGTGCTCAATTAATGACTTATGACAAAGCTGTATTAACAGAATACGCAAATAGGCTTTCGCATATAAAAAACTCAATAAAAAATCAGCAATTGTATCAGCTAGATCAAATAATGGGCTCAGCCGTTGTTTTGCTAAATGATTTAAAAAAGGAGTATGCTGTTCGATGATTTTTGCTCTTTAATTATCTATTTCGTGCATATGAATAAAATCTTGCTTAGCATTAACATAAAGGTCTTTTGAGATAATATTTTAAGTATATTGTTTATCTAATTTCTGCCTTTAAATGCAGTATAATAAACAACTATGGCATTACCGGTAACACCTATAAATAATAGCACAAGTAGCTCAGCATCTTCTAAATGGCTTTTTCCATTTATACTTGTTACAAGCTTATTTTTCTTTTGGGGTTTTGTACATAACCTTGACCCTATTTTAATACCACACCTCCGTAAATCGTTTCGTTTAAATGATTTGCAATCGTCACTGATTGACTCATCGGTATTTATCGCCTATTTTGTAATGGCGCTTCCTGCCGGATTTGTGATGCGTAAGTATGGCTACAAATCAGGAATTGTAGGTGGTCTTTTATTATTTGCGTTAGGTTGCTTTTTATTTTTACCAGCAGCCGACACCCATCAATACATTTATTTTTTAGGTGCACTGTTTATCATTGCGAGTGGTCTAACTTTTTTAGAAACGGCCGCTAATCCATACGCAACCATTATTGGTCCTCCCGAAACTGCAACGCGCCGATTAAATTTTGCGCAATCATTTAATGGGCTTGCTGCGATGGTAGCTCCAATTATTGGAGGGCAATTTATTTTATCTGGTACAGAAATGTCGGATGAAGCATACGCACAATTATCTCCTGAAGCGCTTAATAATTATTTAACGACCGAGGCTCAAAGTGTAAAAATGCCTTACCTTATTTTAGGTATTCTTGTTTTACTCGTAGCTGTACTATTTATGGTATCTAAGCTCCCTGATGTTAAAGAAGGGGACGATAGTAAAGCCGGTAACAATCCGCTAAAAGCCTTTAGACATAGGCATTTGACATGGGCTGTTGTTGCACAGTTTTTTTATGTAGGCGCACAGGTTTGTGTAGGAAGTTTTTTTATTAAAATGGCCAGAACAGGCGCAGGCATGGATGAAAAAACAGCTGCACAATATTTAGGATGGGGTTATGGCGCCGCATTTATGCTGGGCAGATTTGTAGGCACTTTTTTAATGGGTAAGTTTGCTTCTGAAAAATTATTAAGTGCTTATGCACTTATCAATATTGTTTTATCTGCAGTAGCCATTTTTGGATCAGGCATAGTTGTTGTCTATGCGCTTATAGCCATTGCATTTTTTATGTCTATCATGTTTCCTACCATTTTTTCATTGGGCATTAAAGAAGTTGGTGCCGATACAAAAATGGCATCTAGTTTAATAGTGATGTCCATTGTTGGTGGTGCGTTCTTGCCACCGGTACTTGGCCTTATTTCTGATGCAACAGGCAGTATTCAAAATGGGTATATTGTGCCACTTATTTGTTTTGTTGTTGTCTTTTTATTTGCAACCAAAGGACATAAAGTAAAATCTGTATAGTACCCATGACTACTGTGCCACCAAAAAGATTAGTGATAGAGATGCACCCCAAAGACAATGTGTTGGTGGCGCTCA
>CANEWV010000212.1 GCA_947442905.1 Chitinophagaceae bacterium
TAATACAAATACCGTAACACCTATTTTATTAAACGCTTCCGCCACTTCATTTCCTTCGTGTCCAGAAGCGAGTCTCGAATAACCACCCCCAGGACATACAATGATTGCTGTTTTATTGGCATCTTGCTTTGCAGGATTAAATACCGTGACGGTTGGACTCGTAACATTTGCAATAATAGTTTTGCCAGTGGCATTTTTACTGACCTCTTCTTCTTTATTACATGGAAGTGCATTTGGCACCGGACCTTCGTAAATAGAAAATTCTTTTTGCGCAAAAAGCACGGTAGTGGCTGCCATAAAAACGATGGTTAAAAAATATTTTAATGGCATCAGATTTTAATTTTTTCGATTTTTCCACTGAAGATAAATAAAACTGCAATGCCAAGTGGCACCAATGCAGCCGCTAATATAAAAAAGGGCGTATAAGAAGTTTTAGTAAGTGCTGGAACCATCCAGGTAGTAGCGAGCACGCCCATATTTGCTGCAAAGCCGCCAAGTCCAGACAGGGTGCCCACCGCTTTTCCAGATAAATAATCGGAAGGCATGGTTTGAATGGTACCAATAATAATTTGAAATCCAAAGAGCGCAAAAAAGATAGCAACCATGGCGTAAGATGGATTGTTGAGTACGATAATAGTAAGTAATGATGGGAACATAAATAAACCACCAAGTAGTATATTAAATTTTCTTGTTTTGGTAACCGTCCAACCCTTATTTAGAAATTGACTAGACAACCAACCTCCACCAATACCTCCAATCATGGCACCTACATAAGGGAACCAAGCAAATGCACCAATGGCTTTAATATCAAAATGAAATTTATCAGATAAATAAAGTGGCAGCCAAATAACAAAAAGCCACCAGATAGGATCGAGTAAAAAGCGAGACAATAAAATACTCCAGCTTTGTCTCAATTGCAACACTTGCTTAAATGAAAGTCCCTTGTCTGAAGGATCACTTGCTTGTTGACCATCTAAAATATATTGACGCTCCTGTTCGGTTAACCAAGGGTGCGCATCTGGCGTTTTTTTATTGATCCATAACCAAGGAATAATCCATAATAAACCAAGCAGTCCAATTAAAATAAATGTGGCTTTCCATCCAATAAACCCATATAAAAAAGCAATGAGTGGTGCAGAAATAATACTACCAATAGAAGCGCCTGCATTAAAAATTCCTTGTGCGAGTGCGCGTTCTTTTACCGGAAACCATTCGGCATTACTTTTTGCTGCACCAGGCCAGTTGCCTGCTTCGCCTAAACCTAATAATGCCCTAAAAATTGAAAAACTCATGATGCCCCTTGCGGCGGCATGAAAAGCGGCAGAAATACTCCATACTACAATTGAAACAACAAAACCAAGTCTTGTACCTATCGCATCAAATAATTTACCACTCAAAGCCTGACTTATAGCGTATGCAATCGTAAAACAACTTACTATAAAAGCATACTCCGATTTATTCATTTGCAATTCTGAAGCAATTCCAGGCCACATGATGGCAAGCGCATTACGGTCTATGTAATTAACAACAGTGGCTAGCCCTATCAAACTTAAAATCCACCAACGCAAGCCTTTTAATTTCATAAAACCAATTACTTTTTAAATGCCTCTAAACTTTCAATAAACTTAAAGATAGCGGTATTAAGCATTGCATTTTGGTCTTTATCAAATTTTCCATGAAGGCCTCCCGGGATGGTAATAAATTCGGTTTTAACGCCAGCTGCTACCAGCGCTGCATGAAGTGCAACAGACTCTTGGTAAGGAACGGTAGGATCTGCATCGCCATGAACAATAAATACGGGCGGACTTGTTTTTTTAACCCAATGAATAGGGGAAACTGATTTAATAAATTCTTGATCCTCTTTTTTTGCACCCAACCAATTGGTGGCAGATTTACTTTTTATGTAAGGACCATATGCCCAATCATTTACATCGGCAATACCGTATTTGTCAATGATGGCAGCCACTTTCACATTTTCTACTCCGCTACAATTGCTATCAAATAGGTGGTTGTTTTGAAGAAGGCCACCCATTAAAGCGAGGTGCCCTCCTGCAGAGCCGCCCATAATAATTATTTTATTAGGATCCAGATGAAGTGCTTTTGCATTTTTTATTAAATAAATAAGTGCACAACGCGTATCCTCAATCGCTGCAGGAGCAGTTGCCTGGCTGGTTAACCTGTATTCAATATTTGCAACTGCAAATCCTGCTTTAAAATATGGAGCAAATCCACCCTGCTCTTCTTTAGCACCATGGTTCCATCCACCGCCATGAATATTAATAATTACTGGCGTAGGTTCACCCACTGCAGGCGGCAAGTAAACATCCATACGACCGTCCCAATCATTTACTTTCGCATACACGACATTTAATTGCGCCGTAAAACCATCTGGCAATGGAACTACATTGAATTTAGAAGAGTCCGTTACTGTGGGGGTAACAACGGGTGTTGTTTGCGCAAATACACCTGTGCAAAAACAAGTAATTACGAATCCGACGAACGTTACCCTTTTCATATGTTTATTGATTTAATTTTTTCCTGCTTTTTTTACTTTTACCTTATTCGCGTGTCTGCCACTTCCATCTCCATTATCTAAATAGCCAGCAGCCGGATTTAACCCATCTAGTATTTTTTGTAATTTATCTTTTTCTGCCTTATTCGTATCGTCTACAGCCACTTCTTTTTCTTCAAATGGTGCATTGCGCATATCAAATAAATTTCCTGCTCTATTTAATTTCCAATTTGAAGATCTTACATACCAATCATTGCCAAGTTCGGTAAATATCCAATCCCTTGGGGCACCTTTAGCGCCTTTTAATTGGTAAGCAAAGCTTTTACCATCCAAAATGTTCTTGGTAGGAAGTGGGGCTTCTGCTAGTTCCGCAAAAGTTGGTATAAAATCGGTGGCATCAATT
This sequence comes from Chitinophagaceae bacterium, assembly GCA_947442905.1. The sequence continues at coordinate 2,916 of CANEWV010000212.1, forward strand.
AAATCTTTGGAAACAATACCTTTTTTAATTGCGTTTGGCCAATTCACAATCAATGGAACCAAACTTCCACCTTCTGTCATTGTACCTTTTTTACCAACAAGCTTTTTGCCATTAACAGTACCAATATTTGCTGCTTGGCCTGCGGTACCATTGTCTCCCATGAAAACAATAATGGTATTGTCTCTAATTTTTAAACTATCTAAAGTGCGTAAGAGTTTGCCAACTAGCTTGTCCATGTAATTGATGTTATCAGTGTACAGCTCTTTAAAATCTGTTGTTCCAGGTTTAGAATCTGGAGTTAGCATTATTTCGCCATGTACATGAACCATGGAATAATATAAATAAAAAGGATCTTTGGTATGCTTTGACAAAAAGTTTTCTATGTGGGTATGCATTAAATCAGGCATGTACTCTTTGTCTTTTAAGACAGATTCCTGACCATTTAATACATATTTTTGTTTCTTCTCTTCTTTGCTTACGTAAACCCCACTTCCAAAAAAACGGAGGTAATCATCAAAGCCAAATTCGGCAGGTCCTAAAGGTAACTGTCCCCATTTACCAACCATCGAACTCGTATAGCCCGACTGTTTTAATATTGTTGGCATCATGGTTTCTACAGAAGGCTTCATTTGACCTGTCATGTCCTGATTTACAGCACCCGTTCTAAATGCATACCTGCCCGTTAAAATTAAGGCTCTAGAGGGTCCACAAAGAGGCGCTGTATAGCCATTGGTATACCTGATTCCTGTTGAGGCCAGCTTATCAATTACAGGTGTTTTAAATAAATCTGCACCATAACAGCTCACGCCATCTATACCTAAATCATCGGCTAGAATATAAATAATGTTTGGCTTTTTAGTTTGGGAAAAAATTGCTGTATTACAAACAAGCAACGCCAATAATAAAGTTTTTAATTTCATTTTTTATTTTTTTAATTGAGATTCGAAATAACGAAGCATCTCTTTTTTATACTTAGCAGTAATTTCCTCGTAGTTTTTATCTTTTGCTGCATTGCGTTTTTCTAAGGGGTCTGCTTTGTAATCATACAATTCATCCCCAATTACCGATGCCGGATTAAATGGCATTGTAGATCTAAAACTGTTTCGCATCCAAATGGTATACCGGTATTGTTTATCTCTAATAGAATAGCCCATCACATTTGCATCGGCATAACCCAACCTATTATTTTCTTCGGCAGCACTACTTCTAGGGTATTGACTAACAGCATATTCTTTTACTGCAGACTCTGGATTTATCATTACAGGTTTTAAACTTTTACCTTGCAATTGAGCAGGAATAGGCACTCCAGCTAAATCACAGATGGTTGGAAAAACATCTACGTGCTCAGAAAAAGATTTTGTTCTATTGCTTTTGATACCAGGCCCACTAA
>CANEWV010000213.1 GCA_947442905.1 Chitinophagaceae bacterium
AATTTGGTGAAGCTGTAACATGGTTCTGCGGATTTTTAGGTCTTTTTGTTTGTTAGCAACCATATCATTACCGCTATACCTGTTTTTTAAAAGACCGTTGTTGCCCCAGAGTACGCGCTGCGTAAAAAGCATTTTGGCAGGCGGCTGTATTAAACTTGAGTCTACTTTATTATCACTGATTAATTGTTGTAACAACGAATCGGATTGTGCTGTGGTAGGTTTTGCGCAAAACAAACAAGCCACCAAAAAACCTAGTAGATACGTTTTATACAATGGAGTACGCTTATACATACTTAAAAATTATGATGTGAAAACTGCTTCTTGATTCAATTTACGCATAATCATTGAAAGCATCATCATCCATGCCCATATCGCCTAGGTTAATCATGCTTCCCATCATATCATTAAATTCAATTTTACCATCAATCATTTTTTTGCTGATGATTGAATAAGATGAAAGGCCATGTAAAACAAATTCCATGAGTAATGCAGATTGCTTTTCACCAGCCTGCGGAAAATATTTTTTTACGATGCCAAACAAACCATCTACTTTATAGAGTTCGATAATTTTATCTTCATCTTTCATGTCTAAAAACAAATCGAGATGATTGCCCGAATCAAACCATTTTGCAATAGATGCATACGGATTTTCGGGTTGTTTTTGTTCTGGTGCATTGGCAGCTGATTTTTTTGGCGCCTTGCGCTTTTTTACATCATCCGGATTTGGGAAATACGTAACAAATACAGTACGAATTGATTTGTTTAATAAGTTAAGTGCCACTTCGTAAGGACCTTCTTGTTCACCTTCATATACCAGTTCAATTTTTCCAGTGATAGCTGGTATTATCCCTGACAAATCACTAATCCAAACCTGCGTATTAGCTTGGTTATGAATAATAGCTCTTCGCTCTGCACTACTTACTGCTGCTTCATACGCAGCGATTGTTAAACGCGCACTCACACCACTTTTTTTATCTACAAACTCGTTGGTTCTTGCTTCAAAAGAAACTTGTTCGATGAGTCTTTTTATTAAATCACTCACTTCTACTTTATCTTTTTGTGCGGGTAAAATATTGGCTTCTTGCTCGGTAATAGCAAGTGATGTTTCAATCGTTTTTGGATAGTGTGTAAGTATCTGACTTTCTATTCTATCTTTTAATGGTGTAACAATACTTCCTCTGTTGGTATAGTCTTCGGGGTTTGCTGTAAACACAAATAAAATATCAAGTGGCATACGAAGTTTAAAACCTCTAATTTGTATATCGCCTTCTTGTAAAATATTAAATAAAGAAACCTGAATTCTTGCTTGCAAGTCAGGAAGCTCATTGATCACAAATATGCAGCGGTTGCTTCTAGGGATAATACCGTAATGAATGACTTTTTCGTCCGCAAAGCTGAGTTTTAAATTAGCCGCTTTAATAGGGTCAATGTCGCCAATTAAATCTGAAACGCTTACATCGGGTGTAGCTAGTTTTTCACCGTAACGGGCGCTTTTATGTACCCAGTGTATGGGGGTTTCGTCGCCATGCTCTGCTATTAGGTCTACAGCAAAGCGGCTTAGGGGTTGTAAAGGATCGTCATTTACCTCAGAACCGGCAATAGTAGGGATATACTCATCAAGTAAGTCCACCATTTGACGCGCCATCCTAGTTTTTGCCTGGCCACGAAGCCCTAAAAACAAAATATTATGACGGCTTAAAAGGGCGCGCTCTACATCTGGAATTACCGTGTCTTCGTAACCTAAAATACCTTCAAAAGCATTTTCTTTATTTTTAATACTGGCAATTAAATTATCGCGCACTTCATCCTTAATTGATTTAGGCTTGTATCCCGATTTTTTTAAATCACCAAGTGTTACAATTTTTTTAATATCGATTTTCTTACTCATAATTAATACAATGTTTTTCTTTTGCCACTTTCAAAATCATTAAAAATAAAACTTCCCAAATTGTCAAGTGACGCAAAATAGGCTTTACCATTATTCATTTCTGTAAACTCTTCTACAAACTTTTGTAAATACGGATCCGATGCAATCATAAATGTTGTAATCGGAATTTTTAATTTCTTACACTGTGCCGCAAGGTTAATACAACGGTTCACCACTTTACGGTCTAGTCCAAAACTGTTTTTATAATAGCGGCCACCAATTTTTAAACATGTTGGTTTGCCATCCGTAATCATAAATATTTGCTTGTTAGACGTTTTACGTTTGCGTAGTATATCCATCGCTAATTCAAGCCCAGCAACGGTATTGGTATGATAAGGTCCTACTTGTAAATAGGGAAGGTCTTTAATTTCTACCTGCCATGCGTCGTTACCAAATACTACAATATCGATCGTGTCTTTTGGATATTTTTTGGTGATGAGTTCGCAAAGCGCCATCGCTACTTTTTTTGCGGGCGTAATTCTATCTTCACCATATAAAATCATGGAGTGCGAAATATCAATCATCAGCACCGTAGACGTTTGCGTTTTAAAATCCGCTTCTCTAATTACTAAATCATCTTCGTGCATCGAAAAAGAATCGACACCTCTATTAATTTGTGCGTTTTTAATGCTCTCCGTAAAATCTATTTGTTCCATCAAATCACCAAACTGAAAAGAGCGGGTGTCTGAATTGATATCACCGGTAGGTCCAGCCTTGGTGGTGCTATGGTTTCCTTGTTTGCCTTTTTTTAACTTCCCAAAAATTTCCTCTAAACTTTTTTGACGAATGGTTTGTTCTGTTTTTGCAGTGATGGCAAACTTACCGTCTTGTGGATTTTCTTTTAAATAACCGTTTTGCTTCAGGTCTTCAATAAAATCACCCACGCCATACTCGTCATCAGTAAATTTATGGGTGCGGTCTAGTTGATTGAGCCAGTCTAACGCCTCTGTAGCATCACCACTGGTGTAATTTAATAGCTGGGTAAAGATGTCAAGCATCTGCTCAAATTTGGATTTTGAGTTTTCGCCAGGTACAAAATTGATAAAACGATGTCCAATCATAGGTATCTAAAGTAACAAATAGTAGGCACTAAAGTTCGTTTTTGTGCATACCAAAGGCTTTATACATTCTAGACCGGTCAAACATTTTTTCGTTATTGGAAATGAAAATAGCAGCAACCCCGTTGCCAATAAAGTTAGTAATAGCTCTTGCTTCAGACATAAAGCGGTCTACGCCTAGTAGCAAGGCCAGCCCTTCTATTGGAATTACTTTGGTGGCAGTTAAGGTAGAAGCTAAAATAATAAATCCACTGCCTGTTACACCCGCAGCACCTTTAGAGGTTACCATTAAAATACCAATGATGGTAATGATTTGTTCCAAATCAAGTTGGATATGAAATACCTGGGCCAAAAATATAATGGCCATCGATAAATAAATAGAAGTGCCGTCCAAATTAAATGAATAGCCAGCCGGGACCACAAGACCTACCACAGATTTATGGCATCCCATATGTTCTAACTTTTCCATCAGTGATGGTAGTGCCGCTTCTGAAGAAGAAGTGCCTAAAACAATGAGTAGTTCATTTTTAATAAAGCCTAAATATTTCCAAATGCTTATTTTATAATAACGCAAAACTGCGCCGAGCATTAGAAAAATAAACAGCGCCATTGTAATGTATACACATGCCATGAGCTTTCCTAAGGGTACTAATGTTGCTACGCCATATTTACCAATCGTATACGCCATACCGCCAAAAGCACCAATGGGTGCGAGTTTCATAACAAGGTGAAGTCCTCTAAATACATATTTAGACATCCAGTACACCTTCGTCAAAATAGCTTCTTTGCTTTTTAATTTACTAACCACAATGCCAGCGGTGATTGCAAAAAGTAAAACCTGAATGGTCAAATTATCTTTAAAAAACTGAACCCAAGAAATAGAAACATTGCCGCCACTATATTTTGAAATATCTCCTTTAGCAACAATACTGGTATTTACAGAAGCGCCTGGCTCTAATAAATAACCAACGCCAATACCAATCAATAATGCTATTGTGGTTACAATTTCAAAATACAAAAGAGCCTTGCCGCCCACTTTTCCTACTTTTTTTAAATCCCCCATACCACAAATACCTGTAACAATGGTTAGTAAAATAATAGGATTGATAAATAATTTAATGACGTCGATAAAATATTTACCCAGGGGTTGCATGGCCACACCGGTTGCAGGAAAAAAATGTCCTACAAGTATCCCTGATGTGATAGCAAATAATACCCAAAAGGTTAAGTTGGTTACAATTTTTTTTATCATCTTCACGCGCTTAAGGATTCTACTGAATCACACTGTTTACAATACTTACACAAGACTCCATTTCAG
>CANEWV010000214.1 GCA_947442905.1 Chitinophagaceae bacterium
GTAGAAATTTCTTCTTCTTGTTTGCGTACCTGCTCTTCGTATAATTTTGTACGAAGCATATTCATTGCTTTTTCGCGGTTACCAAGTTGCGATCTTTCTGTTTGACAAACCACCACAACACCAGTAGGAATATGCGTTAAAAAAACTTTTGTTTCTACTTTGTTTACGTTTTGTCCACCTGCACCACCACTTCTCGCAGTTTCCATTTTCACATCACTCTCTTTTAATTCAAAATCCACTTCTTCTGCTTCAGGCATTACTGCAACCGTTGCAGCGGATGTATGCACGCGACCTTGTGTTTCAGTATTAGGAACCCTTTGCACGCGGTGTACACCACTTTCAAATTTGAGGGTACCATATACATCTTCACCGGTTACTTCCAATATTACTTCTTTGTATCCACCAACAGTACCTTCACTTTCACTCACCACTGCCGTTTTCCAACCTTTTTTAGCACAGTAACGGAGGTACATACCTAGTAAATCACCAGCAAACAAACTGGCTTCGTCTCCTCCTGTTCCAGCTCTAATTTCCAAAATGGCATTTTTATCATCCTGCGGATCTTTAGGAATTAAGAGTTTCGTTAAAGCCCCTTCTAATTGTTCTTTTTGAATTTCTAAATCAGGTAATTCCATTTTAGCCAACTCGCGCATTTCTTCATCACTACTATGCTGGCTCTCTTTTGCAAACGCATAGTCCGAAAGCACCCTTACGTATTTTTCATAGGGTTGTACAATCTTTTCTAGTGAACGGTACTCCTTACTATATGTTCCAAATTGTTTTTGGTCATTGATAATTTCTGGATTGGTAAGGGCAATGCCTACTTGGTCAAAACGTGCTTTTATGGCTTCTAACTTATCGAGCATAGGTTATTGTAGTTCTTATTGGAGGGCAAATTTACGTTATTCAGGTGGAGATTTTCACCCTAAATGAGCCTAAAGAATACTTATCTTCCCGTATAATTTTAGGTATATGCGTAATAAATTGTCTTTGGTTCTGTTTTTTATTGTTTTTTCTGCTGTTTCGGTTGGGGCTCAAATGCCTAGCCAAACCGCAGATATCCTTATTAAGAACGCTAAAATTTTAGATGGCACGGGAAATTCATGGTTTTATGGAGACATCGCAATTGGCAGTGGTAAAATTATTCAAATTGGGAAGTTAGCTGGGTGGAATGCAAAAAAAGTAATTGATGCAACTGGGTTAGTTGCTGCTCCCGGTTTTATTGATGTGCATACGCATATAGAAGGCGACGAAGTAAAAAATCCGGAAGCCACTAATTTTATTTATGATGGTGTTACAACTGTAATTACAGGTAACTGTGGTTCGTCGGATGCAAACATTGGCAGGTACCTGCGTAAAATTGATAGCTTACGAACATCTGTAAATGTAGCGGCACTTGTTGGGCACAATGATGTCAGAAAAGCAGTGATGGGAAGAGCTAGCAGAAATCCTACCGAAGCAGAAATGCAAGCCATGGAAAATATTGTTGACAAGGCTATGCGTGATGGTGCGGTTGGCATGAGTACCGGACTTATTTACATTCCGGGCACGTATGCTACCACAGAAGAAATTGTTCGTTTAGCAAAAGTAGCAGCAAAATATAATGGCGTTTATGCTTCGCATATGCGTGATGAAGGAGATAGTGTAGTGGCTGCGATAAAAGAAGCGCTTTATATTGGAACGGCTGCAAAAATGCCTGTTCAAATTTCTCATTTTAAGCTAAGTGGTCAGCAAAACTGGGGAAGAAGTGCCGAAACCTTACCGCTCATTTTGAATGCGCGAAAAAATGGTCTCGATGTCACCATCGATCAATATCCGTACACGGCAAGTAGTACTTCTTTAAGTACACTGATTCCGGATTGGGTGCTTGCCGATGGACAAGACTCAATAGTAGCAAGACTTGCAAGGCCTTCTGTCAGAAAAGAAGTAACTACTTATATGCTAGGGCGACTTGCAAAAAGAAAGCTTATGCACTTTAGTTATCCAGTTGTTGCATACTATGCAAAAGACACAACACTCAATGGAAAAAGTATTGAAGAAGTGAATTTATTTTTGGGTAAAAAACATACAGCTAATGAAGAAGCAGAAACCATAATTCAGATGATGGAAAAAGGCGGGGCTTCTATGGTTTTTCATGGCATGAGTGAATTAGATATTAAAGCCATCATGCGCTATCCATTTAATATGTTTGCTTCTGATGCGAGTATTCGTGTGTACAAAGAAGGCAATCCGCATCCAAGAGGCTATGGTACCAATGCAAGGGTATTAAAAAAATATGTACGTGAAGAAAACGTTATTGGTTTAGAAGAAGCAGTGCGCCGTATGACATCACTACCCGCGCAAAAATTTGGCTTTACTGACAGAGGATTACTACGTCAAAATTTTACTGCTGATATTGTTTTATTTAATGAAGCAGAGGTTGGCGACAGAGCCGAATATAAAAATCCGCACCAATACGCCGTAGGGTTTAACTACGTTATTGTAAATGGTATAGTTACAGTAGATGCAGGGGTACACACAGGTGCTAGGGCAGGTGTAGCTATTCGAAAATAATTATTCCTCTATGTTTTTTTGAAAGCTAATATGGTACTCCTGAATTTGAGTTGGGTTTGTAGGCGTTAAAGTGAAACTGATTTTTATTGTTCCATTTTTTGCATGCAAATAATAGTAGCCACGTAATTCATTTTCTGGAATCATATCGCCGGTTCCATGTAACTCTCCAGCCGCATTAAAAATACTAGTTGCCTCTTTAATGAGCGCATCCATTTTATAATCTTTAAAAAAGTTTTCGGCAAATAAATTAGAGGTTGCTGCGTTTTTCCATTGCGGTAATAGTGCTGTTAATTTTGCTTGGGTATTTTTTAATGCCGCAGATGCTGGTAAAATTCTAGGTTGTAAATCTACCGTTCCCATTCTTAAAAGGGTATCAATAACCATCGTATTAAGCACGGCAGTTGGCGCATATGTAACGTTGGCTAATAAAATAACACCGAGTCCATACTCAGGAAGGATTCTCCAATTGCTTCCAAATCCTGGAAGACCACCGCTATGCGCAATGCTTGTCCGGCCGGTACAATCTTTTAACCAGCTTAATCCATAACCATAGGCGGCCGATGTTGCGCAGGCTCTACCAGAAGGGTATTTATAGGATGCGCCCAGTCCAATAAATCTACTAGGCTGGTGCATTTCTCTAATGGTACTTCTTTTGACAGGTCCTGTTTCAATATTATTTCTTGGAGGCCATGCATCTAAATGAAGCGATACATATTTGCTAAAAGATGCTACACTTGTAATCATCCCACCCATGGCGCCATAAATACCATCGTGCAGTAAAGCTTCTTCTTCCCAACTATTATTAATCCAGCGGTAACCATGTGCGAGCTTTGTATCATCAATGCTCGAAAATTCCCAGCTAGCTTCCATTTGAAGGGGCTTCCAAATATTTTCGCTAATGTACGCACCATAATTTTTGCCACTTACTTTTTCAATAATATAACCAAGCATGGTAAAACCTAGGTTACTGTATTCATACGATAAACCAGTAGCCGTAGAAAAATGAATTCCTTTTTTAATAAGTGCTAGTAATTCTTGAGCACTTTTTTCTAGTTGTCTATCACCCCAAGGATTGTCTTCTGGAAATCCTGCCGAATGGGTGAGTAAATCTTTAATGGTGATGGGAGCAGCATCTGTGGTGAGCCCCTGATTTTTCATTTCCGGAATATACTTACTCACTTTATCGTCTAGATTTAATTTCCCCTCATCCCTTAATTTCACAATCGCCATGGCTGTAAAGCTTTTAGACATAGACGCTATTCTAAACATACTACCCGAAGTCGCAGGTGTTTTAGTTCCTACATTGGTATAACCGCCACTTGTTGTGAATACTAATTTTCCGTCAAGTACAATACCAAAACTGTAGCCCGGAAAATGATTGTCGGCTGCATATTTTTGTACCATTTTTTCAACGACCGGAAATGCAGTACTTAATTTTTCAAGTCGGTTACTGTCTTTAAAATATGGTGGTAAATAACCCACTTGTGCCGAAATAAAAAATGGTAGCAACCCAAAAGCTGCTACCATTACTATTGTACATAATTTACTTTTTTGCATTAATCTCTGCTTGATAGTTTACTAAGTAATCTTAAGATTTCTAAATATAACCATACGATGGTTACCATCAATCCGAAAGCTGCGTACCATTCCATAAATTTTGGAGCACCCCTCTCGGCACCCTGCTCAATCATATCAAAATCTAAAATTAAATTGAGGGCGGCAA
>CANEWV010000215.1 GCA_947442905.1 Chitinophagaceae bacterium
ATGCAATAAATGTCCATTGGCATCTATGAGTTCAGAATCGGAATAAGCGAGCATTTGATCTCCAATGCTTGCTACTAATTTTTCTAATTTATGCGGCAACCAAATATCATCTTGATCACTTAGTGCTACATAATGAGCGCTTGCTAGTAGCATCCCTTTTTCAAAATTTTTAATGTATCCCAGTCTGGTTTCATTTTGAACCACCATTACTTCCGGATGTGCTGCGGCAAATGCATGCACAATATTTATTGTGTCATCTGAAGAAGCGTCGTCTATAATTATTATTTGAGAGGGCTTATACGTTTGATGAATTATACTTTCTAATTGTGCGGGCAAATAAGTAGCGCCGTTGTATGTGGTAACTACAACAGCTACTGTGGGTGTATTGTTTTGTACACTACCCATGGTTAATACGCTTGTACAAATTCAAAAATATTAAACTGAGGATCTTGTGACTGCGCAGTAATCGCTGCTAATAATTTAGTAGCATCTACATCTTGCATTCTTTTTTGCTGAATTAAACGAAGTGCTTTTTGCGTTAGCAACCAGTTTTTTCTAGTAGGATCATGAAGCCGCCTTTGATGTGTAGCAATCGCTGCTGCGAGTTCATCGATGCCCGTTTTTTGAGCCGCAATGGTTTTGATAATAGGAATTTGATACGCAGTATTTGAAAAGCTTGGCGCCATCATTTGTTTTAAATGATGCACAAACTGATCTGCTTCGGGACGATCACTTTTATTCACCACAAAAATATGTGCGATTTCCATGATGCCAGATTTCATGGTTTGTACTTCATCGCCGGCTTCTGGCACAACCACTACAACAGTAGTATCGGCGAGTCCTGCAATTTCAATTTCACTTTGTCCAACACCAACAGTCTCTACAATAATTTCATCGAAACCTGCAACTGACATAAGCTGTGTGATTTCTAAAATATGCGTATGCAGCCCACCTAGTGCACCTCTACTGGCAAGTGATCTGATATATACATTTGGATGATTGTACCACTCGCTCATTCTGATACGGTCGCCAAGTAGTGCCCCTAAATTAAATGGCGAAGAAGGGTCTACACAAAGTACGCCCACTTTTTTTCCAGCAGCTACCCAGCATGCTATTAAAGCGTCTACTAAAGTGCTTTTACCAGCACCCGGTGGGCCCGTTATACCTGTAACAGCGCATTTATGTGTGGGTGTAATATGTAATAATGCCTGATAGCCTGCTACTTCATTTTCTACCCAAGAAATACCCCTGGCCAAAGATTTAAAATCTCCAGATACAATGCCTGCTGCTATTTCCTGTGCGTTATTCATTTACTACTATTGAATGATTTTAAAATTACTAAAATCAAACAGTCTTATGCCGGTTAATTTTTCAATATTATAAAGGATACGGTCTTTGAAAGAAAAATTTTTGCGCGTCGTATCAATGTCAATTTTCCAGTTTTGTTTTGAGATGCGGGGATGCATTACCGCTGGATGCGTACCTGAAAATTTTTCGAGCGAATCATAGGCTGTAAAATCCCAGTGCTGATTGTCTTTTAGAATTTCGTTGAGCTCTTCATCTGAGTGCCAAAGCGCACTAAAATTTTTTATTTTTTTAGCCATTTGCGCAGGGCTTTTTACCCAGCCATAATGGTAAACGCTTGCTGCAATTGGTTTTACATCAATTTTAGTAGTGCCTTTTCTAAAACCTTGCGCATCTTTATATGCCGTAATTTCTTTTTTGTTTCTAATAATACGTACTTCTTTATTGTACCATTTTCTACTGTCACCTACATAATCGTATGTGCCATAAAAATGTACATAATCAAAAAGAAGTCCTTCAACGCGCGCATCATTTTGATATTGAACACAGGCTTCTTTAATGGCTGCGTGGTATTTTTCGTGCACCACTTCATCACCCTGAATATAAAAAGCCCAGGTACTATTTGGATCGATAAGCGCAAATGCTTTATTGGTTTCTACAGCAAGTACCGCACCGCCTTTTCTCAAATTTGGATCCCATACCGATTCATGAATTTTTATTTTAGGGTCACCTATAGAACGTATTAAACCCAGGGTATCGTCATCTGATTTACCAACCAGCACAATCATCTCGTCTACCACGGGTAAAATGGAGGTAATGGCTTCCACAATGGGATAGTCATTCATCACCGCATTTTTAATAATGGTAAAGCCACTTATTTTCATGACTACAAAGTAACCGTGAAATTGCAGGCTATCCAAGTAATTAGTGTGTGAAGCTGCACAAAAGCGTTATTTTTGGCCCAGTATCCACCGATACTTTATTTATGGAAAGAACCCTCTGCTTTGATTTTGGAAACAGCCGGCTTAAATGTGCTGTATTTGAAGGTCGAGACCTGCAACAAACCATTCATTTGGAAAACGACTCGGAAGCGCATATTGCCGAACTACTCCAAAACCACCACCCAACAAAAATCATATTATCCTCTGTCATCAAGCACCGTGAGGGTTTGGAGGCACAACTAGCGGCGGCAGCCAAATTTCACATGTTGGGCCACGCTAGCAAGCTGCCCATTACCACACCGGTTGGGAAGCCAGAAACCATTGGCGCGGACCGTCTAGCCCTTTGCTCGGCGGCTGTAGACCTATTTGGAGGCCAACATAACCTAGCTATAGGCCTAGGAACCTGCATTACGTACAATTTCATCAATAAATACCACGAATTTTTAGGGGGAAGCATTTCGCCAGGCATGAACATGCGCTTTAGGGCCATGCACGAGCAAACGGCGCTTTTACCCCTTATTGAAGCCCAAAACCAGTTCCCATTAGTGGGCTACGACACCAAAACCAACCTACTTTCTGGGGTAATACTAGGGATGGCCAAGGAAATTGATGGAATCATTGAGGCTTATGCCGAAAAATACAGCAACTTTAACGTGCTCTTAACCGGGGGTGATATGCCTTTTTTTGTACCACACTTAAAAAACAGGATATTTGCCGACCCTAACTTAATATTTAAAGGCCTTTATGCGATCAGTGAGTTTAATAATGGGTAGGTTTTTCCTGCCAGTTTTAGTTACCGGATGTTTCTTTTTGAATGCGAAGGCACAAGAAAATTCTCCATTTACAAGGTACGGCCTTGGTGATGTTTCACCAGGTAGCCATTCTATTAGTAGATCGATGGGAGGCATTACAGCTGCTTATGCAGATGGTCAAGTAAACAATGTTGGACAGGCCATTAATTTTGGTAATCCAGCTACCTACGGAAACTTTTTTATGGTGTCTTATGATCTGGGTTTATCCATTGATTCAAGAACATTAAGAAGCGCCAATCCTTCTGATAAATTTACTTCTAATAATTTTTATCCGACCTATGTTGCCTTTGGTGCACCCATCAAAAGCAAAAAGAATTTGGGTTTTGCATTTGGTTTAAGACCTGCTAGTAAAATTAATTATTCGGTGGTGGAACGTACAAGAATTGCCAACGATAGTTTAGGTACTGTGTATGAAGGAAGCGGCGGACTCAATCAACTTTTTGTTGGACTCGGAAAAAGATGGAAAGGTTTTAGCGTTGGATTTAATACTGGCTATAATTTTGGTAGAAGAGAAATTTCAACGAAAAAAACATTTTTAAACGACACCGTTTTTTATTATCAATCTAACTCTGCAACCATTAGTAATTTTGGTGGTGCTTTTTTACACTCAGGTTTTCAATATGATTTTTCTATTGCGCAGTCTGTAAACAGTTTAACCAAAGTAACCAACAAATACTGGATTCGATTGGGCGCTACGGCTACACTTAGTCAGCAATTAAATGCTACACAAACCACTACCAGAGAGACTTTCACACAATCACAAACCGGTGACTTAACCATTGATAGTATTTATAAAGTTGTTGATTTACCTGGTAAAATAGAAATTCCTGCTACGTACACCGCGGGTATTACATTACACAAAACGGCTAGCAACAATAGAGGTTTATTTGAACTTTGGTCAATTGGTGCAGAATACACAAGCACACAGTGGACCAAATATAGATACTACAATCAACCAGATAGACTTTCAGACAGTTGGCAGTTTAGAGTAGGTGCGCAAATTTGTCCAGACCCTGTTGCTGGTAGAAGTTATTGGAGCAATGTAAATTACCGAGCTGGATTTTTTGTTGGCGAAGACTATGTAAATCCGGATGGTAATGGTTTAAAACAATTTGGATTTTCGATGGGCGTGGGTCTTCCTATTAAAAAATGGAACGCATACGACAGACAATTTACGGTACTTAATACCACTG
>CANEWV010000216.1 GCA_947442905.1 Chitinophagaceae bacterium
AAAATAATAACGACATGACAGACTTAAAATATATTGTAAATCCATACTTAATGGAAGACGAGGAAGAATCTATAAAAGAAGATAAGCCAGAAAATAATGGTATGCTTATGAAAAAAATGGAAAAACTTTTCTTTGAAAAGAGAACCGTTTATTTATGGGGTGTAGTAGATGATAAGTCTGCTAAAGAAGTAGTAAACAAATTACTTTTATTAGACGCAGACAAGCCAGGAGCAGAAATTAAATTCTATATCAATAGTCCGGGTGGCGTTGTAACAAGTGGCATGGTGATGTATGATACCATGAAACTCATTCAGAGTCCGGTATCAACTATTTGTATGGGACTTGCTGCAAGCATGGGCTCTATATTATTAAGTGCTGGTACCAAAGGTAAACGCTTTATTTATCCGCACGGCGAAGTGATGATTCACCAACCTAGCCTTGGTGGTTATATGCAAGCAACAAGTGCCGATATTGAAATTCAGGCCGAGCAAATTAGAAAAACAAAAGAAATTGGCGCGCGCATTTTAGCAGAAAACTGTGGCAAAACAGTAGATCAAATCATGAAAGATTTTGATCGTGATTATTGGATGGATGCCAAAGAAGCCGTGGCGTATGGCATTGTGGATAGTGTATTAGAAAAGATATAAGGAGCAACCGTTTTATGGCAAAAGCAAATCAATTAACCTGTTCTTTTTGTGGCAGAAGTAGGGATGAGGTAAAAATTCTCATTGCTGGACAGCATTCGCATATTTGCGAGAACTGTGTAGAGCACGCGCAAGAAATTATCGCACAAGAAGTAACGGTTAAAAAAGAGGGCGACAAAGGAAACTTTAAACTCAATGTGCGCAAGCCCATAGAAATAAAGAAGTTTTTAGACGAATACATTATTGGACAAGACGATGCTAAAAAAATCTTGTCGGTAGCGGTATACAATCACTTTAAGCGTGTGGCACAAAAACCACAAGCAGATGATGTTGAAATTGAAAAGAGCAATATTATTATGGTGGGCGAAACCGGTACAGGTAAAACACTTTTAGCCAAAACCATCGCAAGGCTTTTAAATGTTCCTTTTGCGATTGTAGATGCCACTGTTTTTACAGAAGCAGGCTATGTTGGTGAAGACGTTGAAAGCATGCTTACGCGTTTATTGCAAAACTGTGATTACGATGTTGCTGCCGCGGAAAGAGGCATTGTATACGTAGATGAAATTGATAAAATTGCACGCAAAGGAGACAACCCTTCAATTACGCGTGATGTAAGTGGCGAAGGTGTACAACAAGGTTTATTAAAAATGCTTGAGGGCACAGAAGCCCTGGTACCACCACAAGGTGGACGTAAGCACCCCGAACAAAAAATGATCAAGGTAGACACTAAAAATATTTTATTTATTTGCGGTGGTGCTTTTGATGGTATCGATAAAGTAATTGCGAGACGTATTAACACCAATGCCATTGGCTTTAGCGTTAATAAAGACGAGCAGGAAAATGCAAGAAAAAATTTACTGCAATTTATCAATGCGCAGGATTTAAAAAGCTTTGGACTTATTCCCGAATTACTAGGAAGACTTCCAGTGGTAACCCACTTAGAGCCTTTAGATGCTGGCATTTTACGCAGCATTTTAACCGAGCCTAAAAATTCATTGCTCAAACAATACCACCGTTTATTTGAACTAGAAGGTATTGAACTTATTATAGAAGAAGAAGTACTTGATTTTATGGTAGGCAAAGCCATGGAATATAAACTTGGAGCAAGAGGTCTTAGAAGTATTT
This sequence comes from Chitinophagaceae bacterium, assembly GCA_947442905.1. The sequence continues at coordinate 1,770 of CANEWV010000216.1, forward strand.
GTGAAAGTATTTTAACCGACGCCATGTTTGAACTTCCGGGCACAGACACACAAAAATTTATTGTTACCCTTGATTACGCAGAACAAAAGTTTAGCAAAAGCAAACTTAGTTCTCTAAAAGTTGCATAAAAACAATTGATATGAACGAATTAGTAGAACGCTTAGTAAAAGAAGCATCCTTAACACCAGAGCAAGCACAACAAGCCATTGTAACCATCGCAGGTTTTGTAAAAGAAAAATTTCCAATGCTTGGTGGCGCTGTAGATCAAATATTTTCGGCTGGCAACAAAGACTAGTCTATTAAAGCATATTTAATACGGTCTCTATAATTTCACCTTTGGTGATAGGAATACCCATTACTTTATTGTAACCTTTTGCATCTACTAAATACTGGTCTCTTATTATTTTAATGAGTTGACCATTGTTTAGTTCAGGAATTAATACTTTATCAAATCCTGCAATGATGCTTCCTAAATTTTTAGGGAAAGGACGCATGTATTTAATATGTGCATGGCTTACCGCATGTCCTGCCGCTTGTAATTCTGTAACAGCCGTTTTAATCGCACCATAGGTAGAGCCCCAACCTAGCACCAATACTTTACCTGTTGCAGCACCACTGTCTAATTGTTGAAGCGGAATATAATCAGCAATCATATCCACTTTAGCCTGACGGGTGTTTACCATGTGCTGGTGATTGTCCGGATCGTAACTCACATTACCCGTAATGTCTTGTTTTTCGATACCACCAATGCGGTGTTCAAAACCAGGCGTTCCTGGAACAGCCCATGGACGTACAAGCTTTTCATCTCTTTTATACGGCATGAATTTTGTTTCCCCTTCATCAAGTGTTGTTTTAAAAGTCACTTGAATAGGCGCTAAATCTGCAGCAACAGGAAATTTCCAAGGCTCTGCACCATTGGCAATATATCCATCACTTAATAGTATAACAGGGGTCATGTGTTGGACAGCAATACGTACCGCTTCGTATGCTGCATCAAAACAATCGCTAGGTGTAGAAGAGGCTACAATTGGCATTGGGCATTCTCCATTACGGCCATAATAGGCTTGTAACAGATCACTCTGCTCTGTTTTGGTAGGAAGTCCGGTAGAAGGACCACCTCGTTGAATATTGATAATTACGAGTGGAATCTCTAACATAACAGCAAGGCCCATCGCCTCTGTTTTAAGTGCCATACCTGGCCCTGATGTAGTGGTTATCCCTATAGAGCCACCATAGCTAGCGCCAATGGCTGCTGAGATACCCGCAATTTCATCTTCGGCCTGAAAGGTTTTAATACCAAAAGCCTTGTGCTTACTAAGCTCGTGTAAAATATCTGAAGCCGGTGTAATGGGATACGTACCTAAAAATATAGATAAGCCCGATTTTTCACTTGCTGCAATTAAACCCATCGAAAGAGCCTGATTACCCATGATACTACGGTAAGTACCAGGCACCATTTTGGCTTTTTCTACACGGTAACGGCTCGAAAAAGTTTCGGTAGTGTCGCCATAATTAAAACCAGCCTGCAACACTTTAATATTACTTTGTAAGATGGTATCTTTTTTACCAAATTTTTCATTCAAAAAAGTAATGGTGTTGTCTACATTTCTATTGTACATCCAGTAAATAAGACCCAGCACAAACATGTTTTTTGCACGGTCTCTTTCTTTGGTACCTAAATCAGTAAAGTCTTTTAATGCTTCACGCGTAAGTTTAGTAACGTCTACTTTTATCAGTTCAAAACCCTCCAAACTGCCGTCCTCTAAGGGATTCACGCCATCTGGATAATTGGCTAAGCGTAAATTTTTAGCGTCAAACCCATCTACGTTCGCAATAATTTTACCACCTTTTTTAATGGCTTTTAAATTTACTTTTAAAGCAGCGGCGTTCATCGCAACAAGCACATCACAATCATCACCAGGTGTAAAAACACGGTCGCTAGAAAAACGTAATTGGAATCCACTCACACCCGGAAGCGTACCGATAGGGGCACGAATTTCGGCAGGGAAGTCTGGAAAAGTAGCGAGGTCAATACCCAGTAAGGCGGTATTATTGGTAAACTGCTGACCGGTTAATTGCATACCGTCACCACTGTCACCAGCAAATTTGATCACAACGTCCTGCAGTAATGTTTCCTTCTTTTCCATGAGCTTCTTTAATTGCGGTAAAGTTACAATTTACTGAGGAGGTAGCCAATGGTTTTTTAACTGTTAAAGTCTTGAAAAGAGGCTTCTAAAAAAATAAATCTTATTGTATATTTGGGTAACAATAATTAAACAACCATGGCACTATTTGAATCAGGAAATCCTACCCTTTCAGAAAAAATGTTTGACAAAGTAGGTCACGCACAGGCAAATGCAGAAGGCACAATGTCTGTAAGAGGCACCATGAACAAATTTGGACTCATGTTAATTGGTGTAATTGCTGGCGCAGGCTACACTTGGCACTTAATTGATCAGAACAACCCTTCACTTGCA
>CANEWV010000217.1 GCA_947442905.1 Chitinophagaceae bacterium
CGGATCGTTGTTGTGCATGCCATCAATATCTGTCCAAATTTCACACACGGTGGCATTACAAGCAGCAGCAACAAGTGAGGCCGTATAATCACTACCTCCACGCTTTAAATTGTCAACTTCCCCTCTAATATTTTTACAAATGTATCCTTGGGTAATAAATATTTTTTTATCGGTGTGCGCAGCTAACAGTGCCGTTAACTTTGAACGAATGAGTGGTAAATTAGGCTCTTCGTTTTGATCGAGCACCATAAAATCTAGTGCAGGCAGTAACAAATGATCTTGACCTTGCTGTTCTAAATAACAACAAAATAATTTGGTGCTCATGAGTTCACCCTGTGCTAAAATATCTTTATTGAGCGCATCGCTAAAAGAAATTTTAGTGATGATGTTTAAAAATTCGAAATGCTCTTTTACAATAGCGTTTCCTTTTGCAATAAGCGCATCTGTTTTTAATAGATCTAATACAAACGCATGATAATGCGCTTCAAGTGTATCAATTTTTTGTTTGGCTTCGGATTTATTGCCAGCACTAAGACTATTACTAATATCAACAAGCGCATTGGTGGTTCCACTCAGCGCACTTAAAACAACTATTTTAGATTCGGCGTCTTTGGTAATGAGTTCATATACTTGATGCATACGTTCTGGCTTACCTACACTTGTGCCTCCAAACTTCATTATTTTCATAATCGACTGCTTTTTAATTGCGTTGCAAAGGTAGGTAAATTGGAGAAAAAACAGGCGCTAACAAAGCTAGAGCTGAATGCCAAAACGGGCACCTACCTCCTGTAAATCGAGCACTACAGGTTCTACAATAGGAATGCCTGTTTGCATGCGTGCAGCCTGCGCTTCTCTTTCAGGATCTCCAGGAATCAGTACTTTTTGAGCCGGATTAATAGGAGTCGCATTTCTAAAACGCTGAATCCAATTGTCCATATTGCTTTTAAAATCTTGTGCGGGCCTAAAGGCATCGATGCGCATAGCGCCAAAAAAATGACCGAGCCCTTCGCCAGGCATATTTTGAGGAAGTGGAATATAAGCAGGAAAAGGCGGCGCCCACGGACCATAACTACCACCACTTAATACTGCAGAAAAAATATCTACAATAGAACCAAGTGCATAGCCTTTATGACTACCATGTTCTCTATCGCTTCCAAGTGGCAGCAGTGCCCCTCCTTTTTTTAAAATATTAGCGTCCGTTACATCATTGCCCTCCGCATCCTGCACCCAGCCATTTGGAGCGTCTGCGTTTTTACGTTGCAGTATTTCAAGCTTACCATTGGCCGCTGTTGTGGTTGCCATGTCTGCAACAAATGCAGGCTCAATACCAGCCGGAATAGCCACTGCTATAGGATTGGTACCCAGCATTTTTTCTGACGAAAAAGTTGGGGCTACAAGTGCACTTGCATTGGTCATGGCCATACCGATCATATCATGCTCGAGGGCCATCATGGCGTGATATCCTGCTATACCAAAATGATTTGAGTTTTTTACAGATACCCATCCGGTGCCTACCTGCTTTGCTTTATCGATTGCAATTTGCATCGCATAGGGCGCTACTACTAGGCCAAGGCCTGCACCGCCATCTACCACAGCCGTAGAAGGCGTTTCGTGCACCACATGAATGTTAGGTGTGGCATTAATACGACCTGCTTCCCACAAACGCACATATCCACTTAAGCGTGCAACGCCATGTGAATCTATCCCACGTAAATCTGCTGCAATTAGCACTTTAGTAGCGGTTGTAGCATCTACTGCAGAGCAACCCATGGCTAAAAAAACAGACTCCGTAAAATTGTATAAGGCTTGATAAGAAAAAACAGTCATGAATACTTATTTAAAAAAGGCAGCTCCCGATAAATCTTTATCGAGATAGTCTAACCCTTTTGCTAGGCTATACAAAATAAAACTCGCTTCCTTGCGCGTTAATGTTTTTGTCAATTTAGGTACAGCAAGTCCAGCATTTATATAGGTTTGATCAGCAATTAAAAAACCATCAGATAATTTAGCTGCGCGCGCCGCTTTACTTTTTTTTGCAACGGCTCCATTAAAACGGGATATCATTTCAAATAACTGCGCCGTTGTAACCAGATCGTTTGATTTTATTTTGTCAGAAAAATTAAGAGGCACGAGTGCATGTAAGCCAGCTGTAATTTCTGAATAGGTTACTAACGAATCTGGTTTAAAATAAGTTTTGTTAGCCCATCCCACAGATTTTCCTATGCCTTTAATAATACCCCAAGATCCAACCCACTGAACAGCTTCAAACGCCTTGTCTGTATGCTTTACATCGGCATAAGGCATTAAGTACACCTTTTCTTGTAAGAGCCCTTTTTGAACAGCTGTTACAGAAACATCTTGTACATTAATATTTTGTCGCAACGACACCGCTGCTAACATTCCAGCAGCCTGGCCTGTCAATAAAACCACGGGTTGCAATCTTGTGGTTCCATTGGCGATATTACTAACAGAAATTCCTTTTTCACATACAACCAATCCTTGTGTATTTTCTGGAATTAAAGCACCTAATGGAATATTAAATGATGGTACTGATGGAAATGGAATTGGGGGAACTTTACCGTTGTAACGTGCATGGTGATGATCTACGGGATAATCGCCCACAGAAATTCCTGTGCGGTATAAATTATAATTATACGGCTTTGCAATATGATCAATATTTAAACGCACTTTTCCTTTTAACCTACGCCCCTCTCTGTTGTATGGCATAAAGGCCATGCCTTCATTTACTTCATCGGTTGCTAAACCAATTTGTGGTTGCTTTAATTCAGTTTGTAAAAAATAAATAAATCCTAACGTAAAATTTTTAGCAGCGTTATACTGCGCTTCTCTTTCGATAGGTTTCTTTTCTACTACATTGATATAATAATCGTTTCCAAAAGCAGGCCAGTTGAGCATATATTTTAAAGAACCATCCGTTGTTTTTACGCGTCCGTACTCAAGTACTTTTTGCGTGCCCAAACTATAAGGCTTTGCATTACAAGGCGCATCGGCGGTAGAACAATAGTATGCAAGTGCATTGTATCCAGCTGGCATAGCAATTGTTTTATTTGCGCCTTTACCGTAATCTTTTAATACGGCCGCCCATGTTAAATCCTGAATGACATCGGATTTTCCGGGAGCAATTTTTTCGCCACTTTGGGTACTGTCTTCGGTACCTAAATCGTAAGCTGCCCCTGCGCCCGCATATACATCACCTAAATCAGTGGCGTCTATTACACGCTTTGCGTACACGGTTAATTTTTGCCCGCGCACATTTTCAAATACGGCGCCCGTAATGGTATTACCATTCATGATGGCTTTATCAAAATACCAATGATAGTAAACCTGCATGTTAGGCTGAACGTGCACCCATGCTTTAAAAATACTATCTGCTACATGGGGCTCGAAACAAGTTTCACTTACCCAACCCGTAAACAAATTGGTAGATTTATAATGCTTGTAAAGTGCTTGTCTAAAACTTTCCCAGATACCACTACGTAATTCGTGGTTACCATCAGTGCAACTAACGGCCGCCGCAGAAAGCATACCGCCTAACCAGGGTGTATGTTCTACCACAACGGTGTTGAGTCCCATCTTTGCAGTTTGCAAAGCGGCGGCAATGCCACCCGTAGTTCCACCTACTACGAGTACATCGGTGTATACAGGTTTATCCTGCGCTGAACTTGAGGTTGCAAGTAAAGCAGCAATTACAATGAAAAAAAATGAACGCATATTATACTAACTAAAATGGAAGATCGTCAGACTCATTCATGTCACCAGCAGCAGGTGCACTTGATTGTCCACCATAAGAAGGTGCGCTTTGCGGAGCTCCACCACCTTCGCTAGGTTTTGCGCCCAGTAGTTGAACTGATGCAACACGTACAGAAAGTGTAGCACCATTTCTACCATCTTGTGTGGTATAGGTTCTAACATCCGGCGTTCCTTCTACATATACTTGAGTACCTTTTTTTAGATACGGTGCGATACCTGTTCTATCTGTCCAATAAGCACAATCAACCCAAGTGGTTTTATCTTTTTGATTGCCTTGCGCGTCTTTATATCTTTCTGTGTGTGCTACTGTAAAGTTGATTACGTTTTTGCCATTTACATTGTTTAAAACGGCGTCTTTGCCTAAATTTCCAATCGCTAATAATTTTATCATGTCTAGTGTGTTTTGGGTAAATATCGGTAAAATGGATAAAAGAGTGAAATTTCGCTTTTCGTAAGGTGTAAATC
>CANEWV010000218.1 GCA_947442905.1 Chitinophagaceae bacterium
ATCGAAAATGGTAGATGGGGTCCATTTATCAAGTCCAATAAAAAGATGCTAAAGCTGGGGCGTAAAGCAGATGGCACAAAATACGAAGCTGCCGATTTAGCGGAGGTTGATATAGAAACCGTTAAAGCCATGATTGAGCTGCAAGTGCCAGGTGCCTTTAGTAAGAAAGCCAAAGCACCAGCCAAAAAGTCTGCTACAAAAGCAGCGACGAAATCAGCTACTAAAAAAGCAACCCCTAAAAAGGCGGCAACTAAAAAAGCGACGGTTAAGAAATCTGCTCCTAAAAAATAAAGCTTAGGCTCTACCCATATCACGTAAGAAATGTACGTGGGCTAAAACGGCTCTGCGCATAGTAGGATACTCGATGTATTGTAACTGAAACTCTGCGCATACATTTTTTACGATCTCGCTAATGGCTGGATAATGCACGTGTGATATTTTAGGAAACAAATGGTGCTCAATTTGGAAATTAAGACCTCCTACTAACCAGCTAATTAATTTATTTTTTGTTGCAAAATTTGCAGTCGTTTTAATTTGATGTGCCGCAAACTCATCTGGTAATTTATTTTGGTCATCAACAACCGGAAAGTCTGTGTGTTCTACGGTATGCGCCAGTTGAAATACAATACTGAGTACAAAGCCTGCAAACATGGTCATTACTAAAAACCCAACCAACCACTTCACCCAACCTAAAAGTGCAATAGGCAATACCACAAAAACTGCGGCATGGTAAACTTTTACCACCCAAAACTCGATATGGTCTTTTAATGCCATTTTTTTAAGAGGCACAGATCCAATTCTTTGAGAGAAATATTTTTTATAGTCTGTAAAGAAAATCCAGAAAACATATAAGAGCATGTACAGTGCCCAAAAATAAATATGCTGAAATTTATGAAGACCGTGTTTTTTTTGTGTTGGCGCCATGCGCATTAAACCACCCACTTCAATATCATCATCTACCCCATCTACATTGGTAAATGTATGGTGGATCATTACGTGTTTCATTTTCCACATAAACCTATTAGCGCCTAATAAACTAATAGAAGATGCCGCAATTTTATTGAGCCATTTATTGGTGCTAAAACTACCATGACTACCATCATGCATTACGTTAAAACCAATGGCAGCTACTAACCCTCCCATTACAACACACTCAGCAACCGCTAACCACCAAATGGGTGTAAAAAATACCACATGAACATACACGGCTATCAGTGCCAAAATCATTAGAATGGCTTTGGTAAATAACCCTGGCGTTCCAGTAGCGTCAATTCCCTTTTCGTCAAAATAAGCTTGTACGCGCTTTTTTAATTCGGCGTGTAATGAATCTTTGGTAGCAGGAAATTTAGGCGAAATGTAAGATGTAGACATGCGCGGTTTTTAAATGTGATTACACAAGTTAACACATAATTGGTTCTCCCCCTCAATGATGTGCATAAATAGACCCGATTTAACATAGAACTTATTCGGAACTGCCAGTGAACGTTAAACAAAACAAAATAGTATGCGAGCAAACCGTGTTGTTTCCCACAGCACTGAATAACTAAATAGTGATGGTTTGTCTAATTTTATTTTAGTTTGGGTAAGATTTAGCAGCAACATGGAGCAAACAAAAGAGATCAAAGCCCTTTTCACCCTTATAGACGATCCGGACGAAGAAATATATTCTAGTATTTCCGAAAAAATTGTTGCCTATGGTAAAGGAATTATTCCAAACCTAGAACACTTATGGGAAACTACATTATCCGAAGACGTTCAACAAAGAATTGAGGGCATTATTCAAAGGCTTCATTTTACTGATTTACTGCAAGATTTTACCAACTGGAAAAATACCAAACCCTACGACTTATTATCTGGCGCACTCTTACTAGGTAAACTAGAATATCCAGATATGAATACGACAGCTGCACTCCAAGATTTAGAAAAAATTAGAAAAAATATTTGGCTAGAGCTGAACAGTTTTTTAACCCCGCTTGAACAGGCCAATGTACTAACTAGCATTTTATATAAATACTATAAATTATTTGGCAACGAGGTTGATTACAAAAATGCCGACGATTTTTATGTACACAAAGTACTAGAAACAAAGACCGGAAATGCTATGAGCAATGGTATCATCTACCAAACCCTATGCGAACAATTGGATATTCATGCAAGGCTTATCAATATACCTAAACAGTGTATCCTCGCCTTTTATCATTCCGACTACGAAGAAGATCATTACATAGGTAACCCCCAAGATAAAATTCATTTTTACATAGACGCTACGAACGGTAATGCATTTTCGCATGCCGATATTGATAGTTATTTCGAACGTATCAATACAACACCTAAACCATTTCATTTTAAAGCCCAAGAAGCACCAGACTCACTGGCAATACTATTGAGTGAATTAAATAAATGCTACAGCAGAAATTCAAAAGCCCACAAACAAACCGAGATCGCTCAGTTAATTGAATTACTGTCCTCAAAAAGCTAATGCCATGCTACCTGAAACCGACATCGACATCATTACATACGCATATTATGATAGTCCTGTGGGTATTTTAAAAATTGGTGGTACAGAGCAGTACATTACAGAAATAAGTTTTGCAGCTAAAGAAACGGAACCCGCACACAATAACACGGAGCCCACGCCCTTGCTACATGCATGCACGGAACAACTCATCGAATACTTTTTAGGTACCAGACAGGTTTTTGATATTCCCTATCATCAATCCGGAACCGAGTTTCAAGAAAAAGTATGGGCCAAACTTGCTGAAATAAATTATGGCAACACTTATAGCTATTCAGATATAGCAAAAAAATTAGGCGACCCAAAAGTTATTAGAGCAGCTGCATCCGCCAACGGTAAAAATAAATTAATGATACTCGTACCCTGCCACAGGGTTATTGGTGCCGACCGCTCATTAGTGGGCTATGCGGGTGGCATGGCCGTTAAAAAGTGGTTATTGCAACATGAATTTAGAATTAAACATGGGGTGCAAACCTTGTTTTAAATCAGAGATGATTTATTGTAAGTGAACACCCGAAAATCCAAACGGCAATAGATCTGCAGCTTTTTCAATCACATATATTTCGCCAGTTGCACCGCCTAAAATTAGGCGCATGGGCTTATTGACAATCGATTCATACTCCGCAATGGCTTGTCTGCACATACCACAAGGTGCAATGGGTATATTATTACCCCCACGCTCATTGTGATACGTAATAGCCATGGTAATAATTGGCACTTTAGATTGTAATGTAGAGGCAGTACTTAACAAAACGCGCTCTGCACAAATACCAATAGGGTAACTGGCATTTTCTTGATTGCTTCCTTTTATGATTTCACCATTTTCTAATATAGCAGCTGCTCCTACATTAAATTTTGAATAGGGCGCATGGGCAAGTGCTAAAGCCTCTTGTGCTTTTACAAACAATGCCTGGTCAATTATGGATAGTGCATCTAGAGATGCAAAAACTTGGTACGAAAATTGAACGGTTTGTTTTTGCATGATGGTTATTTTTTATTGAATAAAATTGAACAAACGTTTCCACCTTGGACCGTTTTCCCAACTTAACCAAATTAATGAAGCCTTTCCAACAATATGCGTTTCTGGCACAAAGCCCCAGAATCTGCTATCTTGGCTGCGGTGGCGGTTATCCCCCATCATCCAGTAGTAATTGTACTTTGGCGTATAGGTAGTGGCCGGCTTACCATTAATAATAAACTGACCGTTATTGATTGCAAATGTATTGTGCTCGTAATTTTCGATTAGCCTTTGATACATCGCAATATTAGTAGCCGATAAAACAATGGGCTTCCCTTTTTTTGGAATTTCAATTGGGCCAAAATTATCAATCGTCCATGGATAGTTTACTTCATCATTAGGGAATGTAATACCCGCGTAGTTTTCGATATAAGGGGTAACAGATTTTACATTTGGCAGTGTTTTTAAAATAGCCGCTTCGGCAGGTGTAACATTAAATTTGAATGCACTATCCGATAAAGCGTCTAATTGCCCTTTGGTATCGTTTACGTCTATGTTAAACGTTTCTTTTAAATAAGTAGGATCAAAAGGCGTTTTGTTGGTTACAACAATATATTCGGTTTGTGAAGCCGGTGGCACAAACGCAGCTTGATTGTTAACATACAACACGCCGCTTTTAATTTGTAGCACATCACCTCCAACACCCACACAACGCTTGATATAATTATCCGTTTTATCCATAGGATGTACATGAATCG
>CANEWV010000219.1 GCA_947442905.1 Chitinophagaceae bacterium
AAATAGTAACGACAAAGCACAAGACGTTCAGTTTTCCGATTATGCCGAATTAACAAATGGTTTTAAAGGCGGAAAAGAAGTGGTAACGGGCTATCAAGTTGGCACTCAATTTTCTATTCCTGCAAAGCAAATGTGGATTATTGAATTGAATAAATAAAGGTTGTACCTTACACCAAACAACAACATTGGAAATCGCGACTCCTTCACATCTATCACAAGCATCTGTTTGGGAATACTCTTTATTTTCAGAAGCAGATGTGCGTAATTTTCAGGCGGGTACGCATTATCAGTTGTATAAACTTTTTGGAAATAAGCAGCTTCAGGTAAATGGAATAGCAGGAACTTATTTTGCAGTTTGGGCACCTAGTGCTTCGGCTATTTTTGTTACCGGTAATTTTAATGGATGGAATGAATTATCACATCCGCTGCATGTTAGGCCAGATTCATCTGGCATCTGGGAAGGTTTTATTCCGGATGTAGCAGCGGGGGAACTCTATAAATATCATATTCACGGATTTGAGGGCGTAAAGCTTAATAAGGCAGATCCATTTGCGCATTACGCCGAAAAAAGACCAGAAACAGCTTCTATTACCTGGCAAACAAATTACCATTGGTCCGATCAAAATTGGATGGAGCATCGAAAAAAGAAAAATGCATTAGATGCACCTATATCTGTGTACGAAATGCATTTGGCTAGTTGGATGCGTCCTATTCCTTCCGATGAAGGGAGTTACAATACCTATGCGCAAATAGCGGAAAGGCTGGTTCCGTATGTACTTGAAATGGGTTTTACGCATATCGAGCTCATGCCTGTTATGGAACATCCATTTGATGGCAGTTGGGGTTATCAGGGCACAGGTTTTTTTGCGCCTACATCTAGGTTTGGAAACCCGCAAGATTTTGCTTCATTTATTAATGCTTTTCATAACGCAGGCATTGGTGTTATTTTAGACTGGGTACCATCGCATTTTCCGTATGACGCACACGGTCTTTATTTATTTGATGGTTCGCATACCTACGAATATGCCGATATGCGCAAAGGGTTTCATCCCGATTGGAACTCTTATATTTTTAATTATAAACGTGGTGAAGTAAAATCATTTTTAATTAGTAGTGCGCGTTTTTGGGTAGACAAATTTCATATCGACGGATTACGGGTAGATGCAGTTAGCTCTATGTTGCGCTTAGATTATAGTAGAAAAGCAGGAGCATGGGAACCCAACGAATTTGGGGGTGATGGTAATTTAGAAGCGGTTGCTTTTATCAAAGATTTAAATGAAACACTCTATCGTGATTTTCCGGATATCCAAACCATTGCAGAAGAAGCAACCGATTGGCCGGGAGTTAGTAAACCAACATCTATGGATGGACTTGGTTTTGGTATGAAATGGATGATGGGTTGGATGCATGATACGATTGATTATTTTAAAGCTGATCCGCTGATGCGGGCTGGGATACAGGATAAGTTTTCTTTTAGTATGATGTATTACTACGATGAAAATTTTATGCTACCCTTAAGTCATGATGAAGTGGTGCACGGAAAGAGCCCCATGATTTATAAAATGCCTGGTGACGATTGGCAAAAGTTTGCCAATTTAAGGCTCCTCTACGCTTATATGTTTATGCATCCTGGTGCTAAGCTTTTGTTTATGGGTAATGAATTTGCTGCCACCACCGAATGGAATTATAAAACAGAACTTCCTTGGCATTTGCTAGCGCATCCAAGTCATGGCGGTATGAAATATTGTGTACAAAAGTTAAACGAGTTATATACCTCACAACCTGCTTTGTATGAACTTCAATTTGATCCCGCTGGGTTTGAATGGATAGATCTACAACACAGATCCGAATCTGTGATGGCCTTTAAACGTAAAGGAAAAAATCCTGCTGAGGATATTGTTGTGCTCATCAATGCCACACCTGTTGTAAGGCATGATTGGAAAATAAGTGTGCAAGGAAAACCAAAATGGCAGGAAATATTTAATAGCGACAATCAAGATTTTTGGGGCACCGGGGTTGTTTATAACCCGGATATACCTTGCGTTTGCGTGGATGTTCAAAAAAATTGGTATGAACTTACTTTACAGTTGCCTGCATTAAGCGCGATAGTTATAAAATAATTAGTTGGCAAGCGGTAATTGCAAACAAAATGTAGTACCCTTTCCAGGCTCTGTTTGTTTGATAAATAATTTACCCTCATGGTAGCTTTCCATAATTCTTTTACTGAGTGGAAGTCCGAGCCCCCAACCTCTTTTTTTAGTCGTATAACCGGGTTCGAATATTTGATTGGCAGTTTTACTATCCATGCCTTTACCTGTATCTGTTATTGTAATATTCACTTGTTTGTTTTGTACCGAAGCCATAATAGTAATTTTACCAGCGCCTTCTGTGGCATCTAGTGCATTTTTGATTAGGTTTTCTAATACCCAATCAAAAAGAGGAACAGAGAGCATTACAAAAGCTTCTGCGGGAAGGCTGCATTCTATAATTACCTGCTTGCTAGATCTAAGTTTCATGTAGGCTACCATGCGTTCAATTTCTATAAATGGATTGCTACGGGTAAGTTGTGGGGTACTTCCTATTTTCCCAAATCGATCCGAAATAAGTTGTAATCTTTCAATGTCTTTTTCAATCTCAAAAACAATGGGGTCTTTGGTGTCTTTTTCTTTTAATAAAGTAATCCATCCCTGTAGGCTAGAAACCGGCGTGCCCAGTTGGTGGGCTGTTTCTTTGGCCATACCTAGCCATAATTTATCCTGCTCATTTTTATACCGTGAACGTAATGTACTTACTGCGATAAAAACAAATAAAGCCACAATAAATAGTTGAATGTACGGATACCATTCTACTTCTTTTAGCAGCTTGCTAGGGCCGTAGTAATAGTGGTTGGCTATGTATGGTGAATCACTAATAACAACAACGATGGGTTCTTTAGAAAACGTTTTAAAGTCTGCTAACTTTTTTGTCAGGTACAAGCTATCTGATGCAATGCTTGCTGTATCGAGATTAAGTGCGTTACCTGTTGGAATTCCTTTTTCATTGGTTTCAATGATGGGGATGTCTTCATTGTCGGCACTAATTTGGATGGCAAGGTTTAGGTTGCTACTGTCTTTACTACTTAAAATAGTTTGTTGCGCTTCTATCCATTCACGCACATATTTTTTTTCGGTATTGGCAATTTTACCTGCTACATACGTCGAATAAAATATAGTGGCGCATACAAATAGTATGGCAATAAATACGAGTAAGCCTGACCACCGATATTGTTTCATGGTCAATTAAAACAAGCCGCCTTTTTTAAGGCTAGTTATACCTTCTCCAATTTTAAATCCGTTGTTATAAATTTCAATTTTATAATTGCCCATTTCAAAAGCAGCAGCTTGTTTCCAGTCAAAGCTAACTTGGCTAGCTTTTCCTTGTTCGTAATTTACACTTACTTTACTGGTATAACTTCTGTTTCCTTCATCTCTGGTATTAAATGAAGCACCTTCTGAAATAGATTTTCCATCAGGACCTGTGATACACACATAAATATCTTTGGTGCCTGATGCAGAAATTTTATTTGGGTCAAGTGTAAAAGAAATGCGAATAAGATCGGCACGTTTTGCAGAAGTTGTTGCTTTGGCCGCGCCATTATTTTTTACATTAAGTGCAGCGATTGCAATATTGGAAGCATGTAAAGTAGACGCAATATCTACTTTTTCATCTAGTTCCTTTTTAGTGGCAGTTAGGTTTTGCTCTAAATTTTGTTTATCGTTTGTTAGTTGAGATTTTTCTGTGTTTAATTGCTCATTGGCAACATTGAGTTGTTTGTTTTCACCTTTCAATTTTTCGATTTCAGCAAATAAGCCCTCTACTTTGCCATTTAGTTCCAGAATCATTTGACGAGCTAGTGATAAGTCAGCATCTGAAGCCTGTTTGTTTTTTATGATAGCACTTATTTTTGATTTTAGTTGCTGAATTTCATTGCCTCTTTCTGCAAGTGCGCCCTGTAATTGACTATTGTTAAGTGTTAATGAATCTGCTTTTGCAGACACTAAGTCGTATGCTTCTTGTATGGCACCTCTACTGCTATCCACAAATTGAATTTTAGTTTCCATCAGGGTAACGGTGTCTTGATGTTCTTTTTTATTATACAAAAAGTATGCCCAGCTTCCCACCAGGGCCAAAACTAAAAATAGAATAATTCCTTTGTTGTTACTATTGTTTCCGTTGGTTA
>CANEWV010000220.1 GCA_947442905.1 Chitinophagaceae bacterium
CAATTTGTTACGCGTTTTTTCATTAGTTTCAGCAACAAGAAAATAATTCACATTTTTCTAAGATATTTATAATTGATATGATTAAAACGCTTTTACTGATTGGCTTTGGTGGCGGAATAGGAAGTATTCTTCGCTATTTGACTGGTTTTACAATTCACAAATTTTATGGAAGTACTTTCCCACTTGCTACATTTAGTGTCAATGTTATTGGTTGTTTCATTTTTGGACTTTTTTTATCCTATTTTAGTAAAAACACGGAAAATTCAGAAGAATTGAGGTTTTTACTACTTACTGGATTTTGTGGAGGATATACAACCTTTTCTACTTTTTCAGCAGAAAATTTTCAACTTATTGAAAATGGTAATTTTTTCATTCCTGTTTTGAATATACTAGCAAGTTTGATTTTTGGTTTAATTGCTGTTTTCTTAGGTATACAAATTGCAAAGTGATTTCAACCTTAATATACATTCTCATGCACCTATCCCCACCGTTTTTAACGCGACGAGGGAATACAGCGATTTTGTTAATTTTTATTGCTTGATGAGCTTCGTTACAGATGAACTATTTTCAATTGACAAGTAGTATGCGCCCCGAGCAACATTTTGCAAGTCAATTTGCTCTTGGGTGGAAGTAATTTTTCCATCACGAATCGTTCTACCCGAAAAATCACGAATTGAATACCTTTTACCAACTAACTCTGATGAAACCTCAAGCGTAATGTTGCAGTTTGTTGGGTTTGGGTATACAAGAATGTTTGTGTTCGAGATTTCTATCACGCCCGATACGCCATTGTTTACGATGTTAGAACGTGATACTCCGTAGTTCACTAGTTTAGTTGGATCACAATTTACTGGATTTACGACCTCAATTTGGTAATACAAAGGGCCTGTTGGAGGAGATAAATCTGTATATGAGTTCAAATTGCTTTGAATGGTTGTGAGTAAGCTGATATTTGATGGATCTGTTCCTCTGTAAATATTGTAGCTGCCAAAGGTTAAACCTTCGTAATGACTCCAAATTAAGTTCCAAGCGCCACCAAGTCCTTGGTTGATCGTTAGGTGAACGGTTTTGTGGAAATTACCTACGTTTGTTTCAACACCACAGGTATCCAAAGCTGAAATTTTATAACGATAGGCCTGCACAGCAGGATTTGAATTTACATCTAAAAATATAGCTAAAGCGTTGAAATCGGTTGCTCCAATTTTTGTATAAATATTGGATACATTACTTTCTTTATACACATAGAATGAATCAATTCCTTGCGTTAAAGGTTTTTCCCATACCACACGGTTTTCATTCGTTAAAGAATCTACTCCAACAATGCATACTTGCGGAACTGCCATAAAAGAGGCATTAACTGCAAAAGGATTAGAATTTTGTGAACAGCCATTGTTATTAGTAACACTCACAGTATAATTACCGGATTGGGACACTACTAACGAACTTGCAGTTGAGCCGGAATTCCATAAATAACTCGCAAAACCGTTTGGAGCGCTTAATGTCATAGAGCCACCTAAACAAGGGATTATTGAACCAACTGAAGTAATAGTTGGTACCGAAGGAAGAAGATTAAAAGTGACTGAAATACCCGCAGAAGTTACCGGACAATTATTTTGATAAATGGTGACAGTGTAAGTACCACTTAGGGTTGAATAAAACGTACTGCCTGTTGCTCCGCTTACTGGAATACCATTTTTATTCCACTGGTACGTGAAACTTGGATCTGTATTAGAACTTAGCAAAATGGAATCTCCCACACAGCCTGTTAATGGCCCATTTTGATTAATCGTTGATGTATGCACACACGTAACCCCACCAATAACAAAGATCATATCATTGAAGGTTTGTGAACTGATGCAACCAGTGGTAAGGTTATCAGCCATTACTGTAACATGCGCGTAACCGTTTTGAGTATAGGTGTGACTTAAAAAAGGCGCGTTGGATTGCTGCGAAGTGCCATCTCCAAAATACCACGTAAAGTTGTAATTATTCAAATTCGGTGTTTGATTGGCAAAGGCCACATTCAGCGGGGCATTACCAAAGGCTGGGCTGGGGGTGATGGAGATACTGTCATTTTGTAGAGCAGTTATCGTAACAGTGTCTTGTAAAACTACGCAACCACTGGAATTATGAACTACAGAATAAGAATGATCTCCCTGAGCTAAATTAGTTTGGGTATACCCCGTAAAACCATTGTTCCATACTACCGAATAAAAAGGACTTGGATTATAGTGAGAACCGAGTGTATTTGGAGTAAGACCTGCTGTAATCCACTCAGAAGGTTGATAATTTCCAGATAAATAATATGTCCAAGATCCAGCCGTATGTTTTCGTATAATAGTTTGATTGCTTACTGGAATAGCATAATCTACATTAGTAGTATCAATAGGAGCCTGAGTAATAGATCGTAAAACAATGCTTGTGCCATCTATTACATTGGTGTACAATCCTGCAGACAAGCCTGAATTTGGATGTGCTATAACTAAAGTGCTATATCCAGGAACGATTGTATTTTGAGGTAAATAATATTCTTGATTAGAACTATTTACCAAATTATACCCTCCTATATTAATATTTCCTACATCCGTGTTATAAATCTCAATGGCTTGAATTTGACCTGTACCAGAATAATATTCTGAAATCAACTCGGGCCCTGCTCCATTGCCGAACGGTCCATTTTCATTTACTAGTATTGGATTAAACAATACCGCTGCACTGCCACTTGAACCAGGTATACAGTTGGTTTGTGTAAGTTGAGTAGTTATTCCGTTAAAATCATCACCGCCTATTGCAAGATTATAAGTTATTATTAAACTATCTTGACCCAAAACATTTGGAATTATTTCTTGATAGGTGCCAGATTGGGTTATTATTTCACCTAGTTGTGTGGTATATGTTTGACAAACCGACGCATTAATAGTTTGAAGACTTGGATTCTGTCCATATCCCATTAAATAACAACCCAAAAAAAGTAGTAAAAGTAATTTTCTCATCATAATCAACGCAATTTATATAGTGGTTTGTAATAAATTAAAATACCCCGAAAATCCCTTCGGGTATTTTCCGTTTCGTAAATTCTCTCTTCCTAATTTTAATTTAAAAGCATGTATTAAATCTTTTTCTAAATGAAAAAGAAGATTTCCAGAATAATTAGTGATATTATTTAAGAATTTCAAATCGTCTGATACGGGTACTAAAACGACTTTGGCTTTTAAAAATTCTTGTTGGCTTTGAGGGTAATGCAATTGTTCCTGTGTTGTCGGAATTAAATTTCTCAAAACACCATTGAAACCCCCTACTTTTCGTCCATCAATATGTTTAGCAATGCGTTCCAGCATCGTACAACTACTTGCTTTACCTATATAGTATTTTCCATCTGAAAAACGTAAAACATACATGCCATTTTCACGAAGCTCATCGTTAAATGTGATTCCTCTTGTGTAGTCTAAAAAATTAAAATCTTTTAAAACTACACTGTAATCACTTTCCAAATGATTGATTATACGATCAACCAATGTAATATCTGCAACGTTTTGCCAACTAGGTAAAAAAAGACTTTTCATCATTTTTAAAATTTCACTCCAAAAATACACCCCTACAATCACTCTTCTTGCTTCACCCTTGCTTCATTTATCGCTTCATTTGTGCTTCGAATGAATAATCTATTATTTTTGTTTGTGCTAAGTGCGCTAAAGAATGAATTAGAAAAGAAGGTTGGGTTTGCGCTCGATTCGTTTAAGAACTGTCGGCGCTTAGAAAACCTATTGCAAAACAAAGGGCTCTACATTTCCTACAGCAGTTTGGCGCGCATGTTTTCCGTTGGCAACAAAACCACAGAACCGAGACTTTCCACACTCAACGAATTGAGTGTTTTCTTAGGGTATCAATCATATGAGCATTTTAACCAATTCAATGAGAATTCAGCTGAAAAGTTGGAAGCCTACACGCGCAAGGTCTTGGAAATGAAATCGGAACTGTTTTTTGGTAATCGGCTCAAAGGGCTGGAACTATTTATTGATATCCGTAAAAAGTTTGGGTCTTTATCTGATTTGCTTTCGCAGGAACTTGCCCTGCAACTTTTTAACACCCAAAATCTGCCAAAACAGGATCTGGAACACCTCGTGGCTAAGGGAATTACAGAAGTGAATTTCATGGATTTTTTCATCTACGAAGACGACCCTTTCGGACATTACGAATGGTTTATTCAACATGCTTCTGG
>CANEWV010000221.1 GCA_947442905.1 Chitinophagaceae bacterium
AAGTGGTGCCGAAGCATTAAGTAATGTAGCGAGTGCCTTTGTGGGTCAGGTAGAAGCGCAGGTAATGATCCGTCCTTATTTAAATGGTATGACAAAAAGTGAGCTACTTGCTAGTATGAGTGGTAGCCTTGCTTGTATTGCCGGCGGTATCTTAATTGTATACGCTAATATGGGTGCGAAAGCAGAGTATTTATTAACGGCTAGTTTAATGGCAGCTCCTGGCGCACTTGTTATTTCTAAAATTGTTTTCCCTGAAACCGAAGAATCGGAAACCATGGGAAAAGTAAAACTGGAAGTAAAAAGCCCATACAGTAATATTATTGATGCCATTTCTCATGGCGCTAGCGATGGAATGAAAATTGCCGTGAACGTAATTGCCATGCTTATTGGTTTTATTGCCTTAATTGCTTTTTTAAACTACATGCTAGGTTTAGTTTACCCTGGTTTATCACTAGATCTTATTTTTAGCAAAATATTTTATCCAATGGCTTGGGCCATGGGTGTTCCTGGTCAAGACGTAGCCAATGCTGCTACCCTACTGGGTCAAAAATTAACCATCAACGAGTTTGTTGCGTTTAACAATTTGACTACAAAAGCCGTTCCAATCGTATCAGAAAAAGGACTCTTGATTGTAAGTATCGCTATTTGCGGTTTTGCAAACTTTAGTAGTGTTGGTATGCAAATTGGCGGTATTGGTGAACTTGCTCCTTCTCGTAGAGCGGACCTTGCCAAACTAGGCTTAAAAGCCTTGTTGTGCGGTACTTTGGCGTCTTATTTATCGGCTAGTATTGCCGGTATTTTAATGGGTTAGTCTCAAACTTGTTGTAACTTTGCAGCCTAAATAAATGACTGCGAGATGGGTACCAATAAAGCTGCCATTGTTTCTTTAGTAGAAGCAACCAAAGACAAAGAACTTCAACAAATAGCCAATAAAATAATCAACAAAGAACGTATTTCTTTTGATGATGGCGTTTTGCTATTTGAAAAAGGATCTTTATCGTGGCTCGGTACACTTGCTAATTATGTGCGAGAACAAAAGCACGGCGACAAAACCTATTTCAATAAAAATTTTCATATCGAGCCTACCAATGTTTGCGTATTCTCTTGCAAATTTTGTTCTTACTCAAAACTATATGCCAATAGAGAAGAAGGTTGGGAATTAAGCATCGAGCAAATGATGCATATCGTAAAAAGTTACGACGGCAAACCTGTCACTGAAGTACATATTGTAGGCGGCGTTCATCCAAAAATGAACCTCAACTTTTTTATTGAATTATTACAAGCCATCAAAGCACACCGTCCAGATTTACATATCAAAGGCTTTACACCCGTAGAGCTGGACTACATGTTTAAAAAAGCAAAAGTTACCACCGAGGAAGGCATGAAACTTGCACACGCGGCTGGTCTTGATTCATTACCTGGTGGTGGCGCCGAAATTTTTCATCCAGAAATTAGACAGCAAATTTGCGAAGACAAAGTTGACGCAGATGGTTGGTTGCATATTCATAAAGTAGCGCACGATTTAGGCATGCATAGTAACGCTACATTGTTATATGGCCATATCGAAAAATACTGGCACCGTATAGATCATATGGAGCGCCTTCGTCAACTGCAAGATCAAACGGGTGGCTTTAATACTTTCATTCCTTTAAAGTTCCGTAACCAAGATAATGATATGAGCCATGTAGCAGAATCAACAACTATTGAGGATATGCGCATGTATGCAGTATCTCGCCTCTACATGGATAATTTTTCGCACATCAAAGCCTACTGGCCAATGCTTGGTAGACAAAATGCGCAGCTCACTTTATCGTTTGGCGTAAATGATATTGATGGCACAATCGACGACTCTACAAAAATTTATGCGATGGCTGGTAGTGAAGAACAAACGCCTACTATGAGCACTGCCGAACTTGTTAGACTTATCAAACAAGTAAAAAGAGAACCGATTGAACGTGGCACACTTTACAATGAGATAAAAAATTATTCGTTGGTTCCGGATGAAGAACTTGTGTAGTTCCAATGCATCAATTCCAGTTAGCTTAACACTCTGATAAACTAATGGGCACATGCACCGCAAGTCCACCATCGGCGGTTTCCTTGTATTTGCTATTCATGTCTTGTGCGGTATCCCACATGGTTTGAATCACTTTATCTAAACTAACAATGGCAAAATCGGGCGTGCCTTGAAGTGCAAGTTGTGAAGCCGTAATTGCTTTAACGGCGCCCATCGTATTACGCTCAATACATGGTATTTGAACCAGCCCTCCAATAGGATCACATGTAAGTCCTAAATGATGTTCCATAGCAATTTCAGAAGCCATCAGTACTTGACGCTGCGAGCCTCCCATCAATGCGGTTAAGCCTGCTGCAGCCATTGCAGAGGAAACACCAATCTCTGCTTGACATCCACCCATCGCCGCAGAAATGGTAGCACCTTTTTTAAATAAGCTACCTATTTCTGATGCGGTTAATAAATAAGTGATAATATTTTCTTCGATTTCTTTAGAAGATTTTCCATGCGCACAAAAACAAATATAATATTGAAGCACTGCAGGGATTACACCGGCAGCACCATTGGTAGGCGCCGTTACCACCCTACCAAATGAAGCGTTTTCTTCATTGACAGCAAGTGCAAACACACTTACAAAATCTAGGATATAACTAAAATCATTACCGCCTTTTTGTATCAGCGAAGTCCACGCATCGTACCCGTCATACACGCCGTCTTTTAACAAACGCTTATTGGTGGCAGCCGCCCTGCGCTTCACTTCTAGACCACCAGGTAGCATGCCCTCTGTATGCACACCACGGTACATACAGTCCCGCATGGCATACCAAATTTTTAGTATGCCTTCTTTTATTTCAGTTTCGCTGCGTCTCGTTAGTTCATTTTCAAAAACAATATCACGAATGGTAAGTCCTGTTTTCATGCACCAGTGGAGTAAATCATTGGCATGACCTATGGTAAACGGAACTTCTATATTTTCTTTTTTATCAAGTGCCTGTCCTTCCTGTACAATAAAACCACCCCCTATCGAAAAATAAGTTTCGGCTATTTTATTTCCATCAGTTAATTCAATTAAAAATGTAAGGCCGTTTGGATGAAATGGAAGTGATTCGTTTTTTAAAAACTCAATATGATATTTTACCGAAACATTTGCAATGAGCTCGTCTATAATACCAACATCAATGGTTTCAGGATCATATCCCATTAACCCCAGCATCACCTCAATATCTGTTCCATGCCCTTTACCCGTTTTGGCCAGTGACCCATAGAGTAAAACAGTTATGGAATCAATTTGACCCGTTTTTTGGGACGCTTCCAACTTTTGCATGACATCCAGCGCTGCGCGCCAAGGGCCTAGCGTATGGGAACTAGAAGGCCCCACACCAATTTTAAACATATCAAATACCGATATAAAATCATGCTCCACCATCATACAATCGTTGTAAATGCAAAACTAACGAAAGTTAGCAAAAACTAGGCTTTTTTACATCGAAGCCAACTTATCCCCATTAAGTGATCCCCTGCTTTTGATGGCGTGATGGTAAGCCAAGATTCACGAACTTTGCTCCGCAATCGAACCCATTTTTAAAACTATTTAATAAAAGTAAGCATGCTAATCTCTACACTCCTTGACCGTTTCGCAGAACCAGAAACCCTCAAAATGGCCAAATTAGGTCGCGAATTAAGGGCAAAAGGCATTGATGTAATTGACCTTAGTTTAGGAGAACCAGATTTTGATACACCGCAACACATTAAAGATGCAGCCATTAAAGCCATCAATGATAACTGGAGCCACTACACCCCTGTTGCTGGTTTTGCAGATTTGAGAGAAGCTGTTTGTACCAAATTAAAAAGAGATAATAATTTAGATTACCTACCAGAAAATATTGTGACTTCTACCGGTGCTAAGCAAAGTTTAGCAAACGCTATTTTAGCTTTAGTAGACGAAGGTGATGAAGTAGTCATTCCAACACCATACTGGGTTACGTATTCAGAACTTGTAAAAATTGCGCGTGGTAAAGTGGTTGAAATTAGAACTACTGTGGCCAACCAATTTAAAACAACACCCGCCGAATTAGAAGCAGCGATTACACCAAACACAAAAGTGTTTATGTTTTCGTCGCCTTGTAATCCTTCAGGTGCCGTTTATACATTAGCTGAGTTAACAGCGCTTGTAGAAGTATTTAAAAAGCATC
>CANEWV010000222.1 GCA_947442905.1 Chitinophagaceae bacterium
ATCAACAACCGTGGCTATATCAGAGAAGGCTATTTCGCCGATTTAGTGCTACTTGACAGAAATACACCTGAAATCATTACCAAAGAGAATATTCTATACAAATGCGGCTGGAGTCCACTCGAAGGTTTTACGCAACCAGCTACTGTTTCAAAAACTTTTGTAAATGGACATATGGTGTATGGAAATGGTGGATTTGATGAATCTAAGACAGGCATGCGCCTTCAGTTTAACAGATCTTAAATTATGCAGGTAGATAAAGATACCCTTCATGACCTCTCTATTTTTAACAGCGATGAGTCTGCGTCTATATTTAATTACCTCAATCAAACGGGGACGGTTGGAGGCAAAGAAATGCTTCGATACCTTGTAGAACATCCACTTGGTAGCATCGAAAAAATCAAAGACGCACAAGCTGTCATTAAGGCCCTTGCCAACACATTACCTAATTGGCCTTCTAGTATTACCAATGGTACCATTATGGTGGTCGCTAAATATTACGAAACACAGTTTGACCCTTACCCGCAGCACCCCACCTATTTTAATAGTAACTGGTATAAAATATTTCATGCGCCAGATTATGCGCTTACAAAATATACCATCACGCACTGTATAGATTTTTTGAAGGGGATGTTTGCGGTACATCAACTTTTACTGGACTATAAACAGCATCCAATTGCCTCAAGCTGGACCGAAAGCATCGAAAAAAAATTAAGTAAGCCTGCACTTGCGTCGCTTCGTTTAATGGATATAAAAACAGCAACACCGCAACAAATTTTAAGTATTGCTGGTCAAATTAGAAGGAGACACAAACAAGATTTTTATGATCTCATAGATTTATACAGTGCCATGGATGCCTACCAAAGTTTGGCACGCGTATTTGTAGCACAAGATCTTTGCTTTCCAAATTTTACGACAGCGCCTACTGCATGTATAGCGGCAACAAACTGCTACCATCCACTTTTAATAACGCCAACTTCGTATAACATTACACTAGAAAAAGACAGCAACTTTTTGTTTTTAACGGGCGCCAATATGGCGGGCAAGAGTACTTTTATTAAGGCTGTTGGCATTAGCGTTTACCTGGCACATATAGGCATGGGCGTTCCTGCAAAAACAATGGAGCTTACCTTATTTGATGGACTCCTTAGTAACATCAACGTCATGGATAATATTATAAAAGGAGAAAGCTATTTTTACAATGAAGTAAAACGCATAAAAAATACCATCGAAAAAATTAACGATGGAAAAAATTGGTTGATTTTGATTGACGAACTCTTTAAAGGTACCAATGTAGAAGATGCCATGAAATGCAGCACAGCTGTAATTGAAGGTCTTCGCAAAATCAAACCTTCGTTGTTTATATTATCAACGCACCTCTACGAAATTGGCGACAACTTAAAACAGTATGCCAATATTCAATTCAAATATTTTGAAACAAGTATCAATGATGGTGAGCTTGTTTTTAATTACCAATTAAAAGAAGGCATTAGCGATGACCGCCTTGGCTATCTCATTTTAAAAAGAGAAGGTGTGGTGGATTTATTACAAAATCTCTAATTTTTTTATCCCGTTAGTATTTCAGGTATTTATTCGGTGTCGTTTTTATAAGGCTATATAGCCCTTACCTTTCTACAAGTATCAAAGAGTTTGTATGCTTGTAAAAACAATGGGAGCCGCAGTTATGGGCGTTGATGCCATCACTATTATTGTAGAAGTAAATGTAAGCATGGGTCAGGGCTATCAAATTGTGGGCCTTCCTGACATTGCCATTAAAGAAAGTTTACAAAGAACAGAGAGCGCTATCAAATCAAATGGCTTTAGTATGCCACGCATTAAAGTGGTGATCAATTTAGCCCCAGCAGATATTAAAAAAACGGGCTCTGCATTTGACCTACCTATTGCTATTGGCATTTTAGCAGCTAGTGACCAACTCATACAAGAAGCACAAATTCATAGATACATGCTCATGGGTGAACTGGGTTTAGACGGCACCATTCATCCCATCAGAGGGGCACTGGCCATGGCCATTCGCGCAAAAAAAGAAAATGCACTTGGTATTATTTTACCCGCTGCCAATGCCAATGAAGCTTCCATGGTAGAAGGCCTAAACGTTTATGGCGTGGCGCATTTACAAGAAGTAGTTAACTTTTTTGCCTCGGGCCAGTATCGTCCCACAAACCAAATTAATCCGGAAACTTTTTTAAATCTAGACCCTACACTTTCAACCATTGATTTTAGTGAAGTGAGTGGCCAGGATAATATTAAACGGGCCCTAGAAATAGCGGCGGCTGGATCACACAACGTTATTTTAATTGGACCACCAGGCGCTGGAAAAACCATGCTCGCCAAAAGGCTACCTAGTATTTTGCCTCCACTTAATGTAGCAGAAGCCCTAGAAACAACTCAAATTTATAGCGTCGCTGGAAAATTAGCGGCAGGGTCTTATTTGGTGCAAACAAGGCCTTTTAGATCGCCGCATCATACCATTTCAGACATTGCATTGATTGGCGGCGGCAGTCATCCGCAACCCGGAGAAATTTCTTTAGCCCATAATGGCGTTTTGTTTTTGGATGAATTACCAGAATTTAAAAGATCCGTTTTAGAAGTACTCCGTCAACCCATGGAAGAGCGTATGGTAAACATTGCAAGAGCCAGCATGTCACTCACTTACCCAGCCAATTTCATGCTCATTGCATCCATGAACCCCTGCCCTTGCGGTTACTTCAACCATCCAACAAAAACCTGCAGCTGTCCGGCGGGCGCCGTAGAAAAATATTTAAACCGGGTATCGGGCCCACTCCTCGACCGTATAGACCTTCATGTAGAAGTAACCCCCGTAACACATCATGAACTAGACCGCACCTCCCGGGCCTCAGAATCAAATAGTATCAGAGAAAGGGTTTTAGCAGCTAGGGACATACAAAAAAAGCGGTACCAGGGTTGTACAAATACCTATACCAACGCACAAATTTCAAATAAAGAATTGGCTGATTTTTGCCCGCTTGGTGCTAACAGCAAAGCCTTGCTAGCAGCGGCCATGGAAAAATTAAACTTAAGTGCTAGGGCCTACCACCGTATCATTAAAGTGAGCAGAACCATTGCAGATTTAGCGTGTGCTCCAAACATTTTACCAGAACATATTGCAGAAGCCGTTCAGTATAGAACCCTAGACCGGGCCAATTGGAGCGCGAGTGGGGGTTAAGCAGATAACAATAAATTAACTAATACTGTCCTGTATTTAAAAGCACAAGCGTGCAGGCATCCATGGTTTCAATCCCTTTTTGCTTTGCCACCATTGTAAATGCTTCATTTTCTGTGCCCGGATTAAATATAATACGCCTCGGATTTAATGAAAACAGATAAGGTATTAATGCGTGCTGTGCAGTAGGGTTAACATACAAAGTAATCGTATGAATCTCCGTTAAAACGGGCTCACCGGTTACAATGGGCGTATCGTCTATATGGCCCGGCTTAAGACCTATACACGCAACAGGATGTCCATGTGCTACGAGTAATTTTGTAGCCAAATAACTATAACGCTCCGGATTTTCGGAAGCTCCTACAACGAGTGTTTTTTTTGGACTGTTGGGTTGCGCTGTCATTTTTCAAAGATACATACTAATTGATCAAATTAAAGCAGGGCTTATACCCTGGGCGTTTTTAAATAAATTATTTTTTATGTAGTCTCAAAATATATTTTAACTTTACGCCTCAAACTTTTAACCCAAACAAACAACTATACCATGGCAAAAGCAAAAAAAGTAGCGCCTAAAAAAGCCGCTGCAAAAAAACCAACTGCTAAAAAAGCAGTAAAGAAAGTAGCGCCTAAAAAAGCCGCTGCAAAAAAACCAACTGCTAAAAAAGCAGTGAAAAAAGTAGCACCTAAAAAAGCCGTTGCAAAAAAACCAGCTGCTAAAAAAGCAGTAAAGAAAGTAGCGCCTAATAAAGCTGCTGCAAAAAAACCAACTGCTAAAAAAGCAGTGAAAAAAGTAGCGCCTAATAAAGCTGCTGCAAAAAAATCAACTGCTAAAAAAGCAGTGAAAAAAGTAGCGCCTAAAAAAGCTGCTGCAAAAAAACCAGCTGCTAAAAAAGCAGTAAAGAAAGTAGCGCCTAAAAAAGCTGTTGCAAAAAAACCAACTGCTAAAAAAGCAGTGAAAAAAGTAGCGCCTAAAAAAGCTGTTGCAAAAA
>CANEWV010000223.1 GCA_947442905.1 Chitinophagaceae bacterium
ATCGAATTTTGCGTACATTAAAGAATAGATTTGGTAGCACTGCAGAATTAGGCATTTATGAAATGACTGGTGAAGGCATGCGTGTTGTTTCCAATCCATCTGAAATTTTAATTGCACAAAGAGAAGATAGTTTAAGTGGTTCTGCCATCGCTGCAACACTTGAAGGTGCCCGTCCATTATTATTGGAAGTACAGGCACTGGTTACACAAAGTGTATATGGAACACCCCAAAGAACGGTAACTGGTTTTGACCTTCGAAGATTACAACTATTACTGGCCGTTTTAGAAAAAAGAGGTGGCTTTCAATTTGGCATGAAAGATGTTTTTGTAAATATCGCGGGTGGCATAAAAATAGAAGACCCCTCTACCGACCTTGCCATCATTTGCGCTCTTTTATCGTCTTATGAAGATGTTCCACTTCCACATCAAATCTGTTTTGCTGGTGAAGTAGGACTCAATGGAGAAATTAGAGCCGTTAATAGAATTGAACAAAGAATTGCAGAGGCTGAGAAGTTAGGATTTGAAAAAATTATTGTGTCGAGCTACAATAAAAAGAGCTTTAATCCTAAAGCATTTGGAATACAAGTATTAGCGTTGAGTAGGGTGGATGAAGTATACAAACAGCTATTTTAGCAACAATAAACACGCATTAAAAAAAATCTGCGGTTTATTTTAATGGCTTCTAAATTATTGCCATTAAGTTGGGTGTATGCAAACCACTTACTTACCCAAATTATCAAGTTGGATTGACCCTATTTTTTGGCTCTATTTCCCTAAAAACTGCCCTGCCTGTGCAAGACCTTTACGGCTCTTTGGAGCCAATATTTGTGGTCGCTGCAGCCAAAACCTACCCGAAACCCATTTTTTTGAGGCCCCTGGCAATCCCATTGAAAAAATATTTTACGGTAGGCTCCCCATTAATGCTGGGGCAGCAGCCTGGTACTTCCACAAAAACTCGGCCCTTCAGGCCCTACTTTTTGAGCTAAAGTATAAATCCAACGAAGATGTAGGCTTATTTATAGGTAAGCAAATGGGCGCCCTATTAGCCGCTTCGGAGCGTTTTACCAGCATAGATGCACTGGTTCCAGTGCCCCTCCACCCCCAAGCACTATCCAAAAGAGGCTTTAATCAGGCGGCCCTTATTTGTGAGGGAATTAGTCAGGTCTGGCGCAAACCTGTGCTTACAAGCGCCATTGCCAGAACCAAACATACAAGTACACAAACCAAACAAACCAGGGCCGTGCGCTGGGATAACATGGAAAATGCATTTACCATCAAGAACTCCGAAAATATAATTGGCAAGCACCTCTTACTCATAGATGACGTAATAACCACAGGTGCGACCATTGAGGCATGCGGAAAAACATTATTGAGCGTCAAGGATGTGAAAGTGAGCGTTGCAGCCGCCGCTTATCCATTAAAATAGTTGTACGATGCTTTTTTGAGGAAAATGTTGGAACTTTCAACAAATAACGATTGGCTTTGTTATATAACCACACAAATTCAACAACACACTATGAAAAATCTCATCTTAATAGCAACTTTATTTATGTTACAATCATTTACAAACCCGGGCAAAGAAAGCATACATCAGTTTAAAATTAAATCGATAGACGGTGGCGTAATAGATTTTTCAAAATTTAAGGGAAAGAAAATTCTAGTAGTTAACACCGCTTCTGAGTGTGGATATACCCCTCAATACGAAGCACTTCAAAAACTAGCGGATACCTATAAAAATAAATTAGTGGTTGTTGGTTTTCCGGCCAACAATTTTGGTGGTCAAGAGCCTGGTTCTGATGCCGAAATCAATCAGTTTTGTAAAGCCCGATTTGGTGTGACATTTCCACTCGCTAGTAAAATAAGTGTAACCGGCACCGACGCTGCTCCCATTTACAAATGGCTTACGCAGAAAAAAGAAAACGGTGTATTAGATGCCAACATCAAGTGGAATTTCAATAAATTTTTACTAGATGAAAATGGTGAAATGATTGCTTATTTTCCAAGTAGCACCAAACCTGATAGTCCAGAAATTACTGGACAATTAAAATAGTCGCTTTTTAGTAACGGTGCTTGGAGTAGTTAGCATACATTTGGCAAACTATTTAACCGGAATTAAAGGCACGCACATTGGTATTCAAAGACATTATAGGACAAGCATCTGTTAAATCACACCTCATAGATATGGTGCAGCATAACAGGCTAAGCCATGCCCTATTATTTCTAGGAAAAGAAGGATCAGGCGCACTTCCACTTGCCATTCATTTTGCACAATTTGTAGTAAGCCAACCAGCGGATAGCGCGCCTGTAGCTGATTTGTTTGGCGGCTTTACACCCATCGAAGCAGGGCCTGCGTATAAGTCTCCAGCTGATTTAGCAGAAGACCCTTCTTATTTGAGAGCATCAAAATTATTACATCCCGATTTGCATTTTTCATACCCAGTTATTTCAAAAAAGCCTGGTGAAAAACCAGTAAGTGCCGATTATATTTCTGATTGGAGAGATTTTTATTTACAGTTTCCGTATGGCAATATTTATGACTGGTTACAATTTATTGGCGCCGAAAATAAACAAGGAAATATTACTGCAGAAGAGTGCAATGAAATTATTCATAAACTCAGTTTAAAAAGTTTTGAAAGTGCTTACAAAGTACTCGTACTATGGATGCCAGAATATTTAGGTAAAGAAGGTAATAAATTACTCAAGCTCATAGAAGAGCCACCACCCAACACCCTGTTTATTTTAGTAGCAGAAAGTGAAGAACAAATTTTACCTACGCTGTTAAGTAGGTGTCAACTCATAAAAGTGCCGCTTCTTTCTAATGAAGAAGTAGAAGAAGCTTTGTTTGAAAGAGCTAAGGCTAGCAAAGAAACCGCAAGTCAAATTGCAGGGATTGCAGAAGGAAATTACCGCGAAGCTCTTCAACTTTTACAACACTCCGAAGAAGACTGGCATTCTTATTTAAGAGAGTGGTTAAATGCCACTTTAAAAGGTGGACCCATAGCACAGGTAAAATTTACCGAGGAAGCCGCTAAACTAGGGAGAGAAAAACAAAAACAGTTTTTGCGCTACTTTAACCACCTGCTACAAATGAGTATTCGCATTAAGGTACTCGGTGCAGACCAGGTTAAAATGGGGGACCAAGAAAAGGATTTTGCCGTAAGGCTCAATAAAATTGCCTCGGTAAGCCAGCAACAGGCCATTATTGAAGAATTAGATAAAGCGTCTTATTATATTGAGCGCAACGCCAACGGAAAAATGCTATTTCAGGCCCTTACTATTAAACTCTACCACATCATTCAAAACAAAACCTTAATTTTGAATGATTAGCATGTGCCTGACAGCCATGTTACGATTAGATAAACTATAACTAACTGTTTATCAATCAATTATTAACTAATAGTATAACTACATAATATGGGCTGTGGATCTTGTGGAACAAGCAAACCTGGTGGTTGCCAAAGTAATGGCGGCTGTAGCACCGGTGGCTGTAACCGTTTAAACGTACATGATTGGCTATTAAACCTTCCTTTTAGCGACCCCGAAAGTAGCTGTAAAATTGTTGAAGTAATCTTCAAACAAGGCAGCCGGAAAGAATATTTTAGAAACGCTACCCTTCAATTTTTTGAAAAAGGAGACTACGTTACACTAGAAGGTGTGAGTGGTTTTGACGTAGGTGAAGTAAGCCTTACTGGAGAACTCGTGCGCATGCAGCTTAAGAAAAATAAGTTGGAAGAAACCAGCCCAGAAATTAAAAAAATTATTCGCCGCGCCACCGAAAGAGATATCGAAGCTTTTCATATTAGCAAAGGTCGCGAAAAAGATATTTTAGCTAGAAGTAGAGCCATGGCCATGGAGCTTAAATTACAAATGAAATTAAGCGAAGTTGAAATTCAGGCAGATGGTAAAAAAGCAACTTTCTTTTATACCGCAGATGACCGTGTGGATTTTAGAGAACTCATAAAAATGTACGCCACAGACTTTAAATTTAAAGTGGAAATGCGTCAAATTGGTATCAGACAAGAAGCTGCAAAGCTTGGTGGTATTGGATCTTGTGGTAGAGAACTTTGTTGTAGCACTTGGTTACACGATTTCAAAAGCGTTAACACCACAGCTGCTCGTTACCAAAATTTATCAATCAACCAAACCAAATTAAGTGGACAGTGCGGTAGA
>CANEWV010000224.1 GCA_947442905.1 Chitinophagaceae bacterium
AGAGGAAGTATCGGAAGAACTGACCTGCCTGGTGGCGATTCAGAAACGCTCTTACATAGTATCCGCGAAAAACTTTGGGTATTGCCTGAAGAAACAGTGGTGTATTCGGGACATGGTATCAAAACAACCATTGGCTACGAAAAAAGAAACAATCCTTTTTTGTAATGATATCATTACTGTGCGCGGTATGTTTTTAAAAGCATGAGTCCTATATTTTTATAGGGAGGTATATAGTCTTGAAAACTTGTTTTAGCTGCACCTTTTAGTTGCACATTCATTTGTTTCCAAACGGCACGCCAAACAATATCTTGTCCTTTTTCAATCGTCTCCGCTATTTGGCTTAAAAGCGCAGCGTTGATAACGCCTTTGCCTATTTGCTTGCTTGCAATTACCTGTGTTTCTGGCGCGCGCTTTAGTACCGCTGCTAATTTTTGATAACCGCCACAACTCCCTAGTAGCACAAGTTTAGCACTACTGTCAATACTAGCGACGGTATGGTTTGCATAATAGCTATGGCCTCTATGTACAAAAATACTAGGCGTTATTTGCTTCTCCAACAAATAAGCCGTTAAACTGTCCTGCGCTTTTAAATCGAGCTCCTCTTTTTCATCGAGCGGCGCATTTGCATAAATACTTACGCGGCCATTTGTGCTACTCACTTCTGTAAAATATTTTTGTTTGGTTGTCTTCCAGCTAGCCTTGTTAAAACTATTTATAAAGGCATTAAAAATTTGTGCGCCATCTTTATCACCATAAAAATATTGTCTGATAACTACTTTTTGTTGGTTGTTTTTTAAAGTGTTAATCGTAAGAGCGCCAACATTATTGAGTAGTGTATGCGTCGTGTTATTTGTTGTATTGTCTTCTACAAAAGCTGTGCACAATTCATCTAATAAAGCATAGAGACTGCTGTTTTTATTTTTTCTAATTTCTGTAAGCAATAAATTTTGCATGCTTGTATCTGTGATACTAGAAAAAGCATCTGCAACATCTACGGCGTCTTCTAATGTAGGCGCCTTGTCCAAGTCACGCACAAAACTGCGCATATAATAACCACTTGTGTCTTGTGGCATATGGGATAAAAAATTTTGAAGCGTATTGTAATTGGCTGCTAGGGCAATAAATTTTTTAAAAAAATCTTGATGCACCATGCTGAGTAAATCACTTGTAGTTTTGGTCCCAAGTTTTTGAATGATGAGTGGGTATATGCCTGATACAAAACTAGAAGTATAGAGTTCGTCTGCACCAAGTACTGCTATATAATAGAGTTCTTGAGGGGTTAAATTGGCTAGTTTTTTGAACCGAATACTAGCTGCCTCTGTTTGGTGTAAACCATTGATATCATTAACATACAGCTCCATTACAAGACTTTTGAGTTTCGATAAAAGCGCTGCTTCTGCCACAAATTTATCTCCTTCTTTTTTTCTTTGCACCTGTTGAACTCTCGTATGTACCAGTAGTCTAAAATAATTTTCGGATTGGTCCTCAGGAATAAGCGGCGTGATGGTATCGATACTCATTTTACCGGTATAAAGCGCGTCTAAGAACGGAAAATAATACCGCCCCGTTTTCATAAATGCTAGCCTCCCAATCCATTTAACAAGTGGATGATTTATAGACTGAATTTTTTTGCCAAGCGCGCTTGGCGCTGCCGCATAATTGTATATCATTTCTGCATTTTTAAATGCAGCAGCTATTAGTATACTGTCGGCGTATCTATTGCTAGAAATTTGCGTGCCTTGCTTTTCTAAAATTTGTAATACTTGCCCCGGATTGTTCTGACAGTTTTTTAATACGATGATGTCCCTAGAAGCGCCGTACCCTATATTGTCAGTAAAACTTCCTGTAGACAGTAAAATACTACCTACGCTTACATTTTCATTTTCTATAACAGCGCTCATATTAATCCCTTTTGCGCTTGTATGCATAGCAGTGGTAAATGCACGAATGCATCTTGCAACTTCTTCCGGTTTTATTTTATTGAGTTTTAGTCCTAACTGAATTTCAGATAATAAATTATTGAAGCCACGTAGCCATTTAAATTTTTCATTGTCAGATAACGCCAAATTTGATTCAATCCATTTTCTATTTTCAAAAACCGCAAATTGAATGCTATCTCTTAGAGGTAAATTTTGGACAATAGAAGGATAACCGATGAGTGCTTTTTCATTTTCAATGATATAATCGTGACTCAACCCCCTCATGGTAGGAATGGGGGGCATTTGATCGCCCTTTTTAGTGGATTGAGCAGCCAAGGTCATTGTACACAGGGCCGCCCATAGCATTAGGGTTATTGGCAGGTAAACCGCATTTAATATGTTGCCCTTGTTTTTCATGTGAAATCTCGTAAAAATACAACCTTATAAACCAGTTAGGGCCTTATTTTGTTAAAAGCCCCTTAAAAGCCTTAACAATTACATAATATTCCTAAAAGATGGCTTTACCAATCTTTAAAATTAAATTTGTGTAAACTACCTATCTATTATGGCTGCCGCCCCTGTTAAAAAAATATTGATTGCCGACGATGAACCCGATATTTTAGAAATAGTGGGCTACAACTTACAAAAAGAAGGCTACGAGGTACACACTGCTAAAAATGGCGAAGAGGCCGTGGATCTAGCAAAAAAAATCAAACCAGATTTACTGATACTCGATATTATGATGCCTAAAAAAACGGGCATCGAGGTTTGTGAAATACTGCGTGGGCAAACTGCATTTAAAGAAACGCTCATTATTTTTTTAACAGCCATGAGCGACGAAGCTTCACAAATAACGGGGCTAGAAATTGGCGCAGATGACTACGTCAATAAGCCCATTTCTCCAAAAGTGCTAGTAAGTCGTGTGAATGCTTTGTTTAGAAGGGTTTCAACTAAAGAAGCTTCTTCTGTTATGCAGTTTGGCACGATGCGAATTGACAGTATCAAATTTATGGTAACCATTGGCGGTGATGAAAAGGTACTCGCTAAAAAAGAGTTTGAACTTTTACACTTACTCGCTTCTAGACCTGGCCGCGTTTTTTTACGCAATGAAATACTCTCACAAATTTGGGGTAACGAAGTGATTGTGGGCGACCGCACCATTGATGTGCATATCCGAAAAATTCGTCAAAAATTAGGGATCGACTGTATTACCACTGTTAAAGGCGTGGGATATAAGTTTGATTTACCTTAATTTGCAGCATGAAAAACCTTTCCATTCAGCAACTGGCGGCCTTTGCGGCAGCAATTATAGCGCTTGGTTTTTCTAGTACTATTGGCTTCATTTACCATAGTTGGTATCATTTTGGGGTTACTTATATAACCACAGGCATCACATCTTATTTACTCATCCGTTATATTTTTGAAATTTTCGTAAACCGAAAAATCAAACTTATTTACAAGCTTATATACCAAACAAAAGCAACGAAAAGAGAAGAAACCTATTTCAAGTATATTTTACCAAAAAAAGAACTTGATGAAGTTGGTGAAGAAGTAGTGCAGTGGGCCGAACAAAGAAGCGCTGAGATAGAGCAACTTAAAACAAACGAAAACTACCGCAAAGAATTTTTACAAAACTTATCACACGAAATTAAAACCCCCATTTTTGCGATTCAGGGATATGTAGACACTTTATTAGATGGTGCACTCGAGAGTCCAGAAACGGCTGTTCGCTTTTTAAAAAATGCGTCTAAAAATGTAGACCGGATGGTGAATCTGGTAAAAGATCTCGATGAAATTGCAAAGCTTGAAATGGGGGAACAGCCACTTAACAAGTCTACTTTTTTTATACAAGATATCATCAAAGAAGTGTTTGATGCTTTATCTATTAAGGCCGCCAAACAAAATATTAGCTGCAGTTTTAAAAAAGGATCCGAAGGTCAAACCATGGTGTTTGCAGACAAAGAAAAAGTACGTCAAGTGCTCAATAATTTAGTGGTCAATGCATCTAAATACGGAAAGCAAGACGGATCTATTGTTGCCAGTGTTTACAAAACCGACGAAGACCATGTGCTTATTGAAATTAGCGACGATGGTATTGGCATCGCTGAAGAACATTTGCCCCGCATATTTGAACGCTTTTACAGAACCGATAAAGGGCGTAGTAGAGACGCTGGTGGCGCCGGTATTGGACTTGCGATATGCAAACATATTATAGAAGCGCATGGTCAAACCATTCATGTGCGCAGTAA
>CANEWV010000225.1 GCA_947442905.1 Chitinophagaceae bacterium
CTATTGCGCGCTTCGTCTGTATTTTTTCTAGCCACTTCGTACATGTCATCGTTTACTTTGTTGTTTACAAAGTCTCTTTCAAACTGCTCACGTGTGGGTCTTGGTCTTAAAATAGTTGCGGGTAAATAAACGGTATCACTTACCATAAGTTGAATAACACTGTACTGGTTTTCTGAAAGGTTGGCTGGAATTTCGATGCGTCTGTCTTTAAAACCAACACATGAAAAAGTGATTTTATCGCCTTTTAAAACAGCAATAGAAAAAACCCCATCAGGGCTGGTAATGGTACCCCTTCCTTTTCCTTCCACTATAATACTAGCAGAAGGGATGCCTCTTAAACTATCGGCAGTCATAACTACCCCATACAGTTGCACAACAGAGTCTCTGTAGGCTGTATTTTGGGCCTTGGCCTTATTTAGGCTACAAAAGGCAATGGCAATAAGAAGGATGCGTAGCATTTTATTCATCGGCTCAAAAATACGAATGGTTTTGACAATAAAAAGTCAATAAATGGGCTTGTTTATGGCAAAGTAAGGCCTACAGCAATTAACTTTGCACACTTCTACCTTATTTTAACAAAAACTTGCGTGACCATGACCGAAGAAGCGATTTTAAAGGCCCTTAGTAATGTACAAGAGCCTGATTTAGGAAAAGATCTAGTAACCTTAAATATGGTGAAAGACGTGCAAATTAATGGCAACGATGTAAGTTTTACCATCGTTCTTACTACGCCTGCTTGCCCCATGAAAGATATGATGCGCACAGCAAGTGAAAATGCAGTAAAACTGCTTGTCAACAAAGAAGCAAATGTTCAGGTAAACTTTACAGCCAATACCACTTCAACTAGAAAAGAAAATTTACAAATATTAAGTGGTGTTAAAAATATCATCGCGGTGGTAAGTGGTAAAGGGGGTGTAGGGAAAAGTACCGTGTCTGCAAATATTGCACTTGCCCTTGCAGAAGGTGGCGCTAGCGTGGGTCTTATGGATGCAGATATTTATGGACCTAGTGTGCCTATCATGTTTGGTGTGCGTGGTGCACGTCCGCTCATGAAAGATATTGATGGTAAAGGATACATTGTACCGCTCGAAAAATATGGTATCAAATTAATGAGTATTGGACTTTTGGTGGACGAAAAAAATGCAGTGGTATGGAGAGGTACAATGGCTAGTAGTGCCATTAAACAATTTGTTACAGAAGTAGACTGGGGGCCACTAGATTATTTAATTATTGATATGCCACCGGGCACTGGAGATATTCATTTAACACTCATGCAAACCGTTCCTGTAACGGGTGTGGTGATTGTTACAACGCCGCAGGCCGTAGCACTTGCCGATGCTAAAAAAGGTATTGCGATGTTTGGTCAGGCGCAAATTAATGTGCCTATTATTGGTCTCGCCGAAAACATGGCTTATTTTACCCCAACCGAACTACCTGACAATAAATATTACTTGTTTGGAAAAGAGGGTGGTAAAAAATTAGCCGAAGAATATGACCTTGCATTTTTAGGTCAAATTCCACTGGTTCAATCAATTAGAGAAGGCGGTGATGAAGGCGTTCCGGCGATGGTAGGAACCGATGAAATTAGTAAACAAGCTTTCAGAAATATTACTGCACAAGCCGTTCGAAATATTGCGATCAGAAATGCGGGCGTACCTGCAACTCAAGTGATTAAAACAGAAGTGTAAGCATGAAAAAAATCATTATTACCCTAGACGGATATTCTTCATGTGGAAAAAGCACCCTTGCCAAACAAATGGCAGCGCGTTTAAATTATGTGTTTATTGACAGTGGTGCTATGTACCGTGCAATCACACTTTATTTTATCAGACACAGTATTGATTTATCAAATGTGGTTGCTGTTCATGAAGCACTTGCGCAAATTCAATTGTCATTTGTGCTGAATGAAAAAACCGGTAGGGCGGATATGTATTTGAATCATGAAAATGTGGAGGAAGAAATTAGAGGGCTGGCCGTAAGCAATCAGGTAAGTCAGGTGGCAGCCCTAGAGCTTGTGCGCATTTTTAGTGTGGCGCAGCAGCAATTAATGGGTGCGCAAAAAGGTATTGTAATGGATGGAAGAGATATTGGTACGGCTGTTTTTCCGGGCGCCGAACTCAAAATATTTGTAACTGCCTCTCCCGAAGTGCGCGTAGAACGCCGCTACCAAGAGCTTGTAGCCAAAGACCCAGCCATTACAAAAGCCGAAATTCAGGCTAATTTGGAAATGCGGGATCATATCGATTCTACCCGTGAGTTTAGTCCTTTAAAAAAGGCCCATGATGCACTTGTTTTAGATAATAGTAGTTTAACGAAAGATGAACAGCTTGAACTAGCACTCTCTTGGGCAAAAGAGCGAATCGAAAGCGCTTAATTGATTATATTTGACATGCCTATGAAAAAAAATGGTCCCTCCGTGGAAACGGAACGACCTTTTTTACGATTGCTTGCCATATGAAACTTGTTGGTACAGCTTGAAACAATTTGTACCTATATTTTTAACAGGGAACCTGTTTATTTCGATTGCTGATACAAATATACAGCGTTTACAGGCGGTTCAAAAACAACTTAATGTTAAGGATATTACGCTTAAATGTATCTTTGTAGCCGCAAAGCCTTGCTATTACTGGATTTTTTTGTAAACCCGATATGATGTCCAACCGATTAGTGGATCCTTTATTTCAGTTAATTCACTCCCTTGAAAAAGCGGAGAAAAGGCATTTTAAGCTTTATATCAAAAGGAATTCGGCCAAAGAAGACCTCAAAATCATACAATTGTTTGATGCGGTAGCGGCTTTGCCAGAGTATGACGAGCGGCTTTTACTCAAAAAATTAACCTCTATCGAAAAGCCTCAGTTGGCCAATTTAAAAACGCATTTGTACAAGCAGTTGTTGGCTAGTTTGCGCCTTTTAAAAAGTAATGATAGTGTAGACTTGCAATTACATGAGCAATTAGACTATGCACGTATTTTATACAGCAAGGGTTTGTATTACCAGAGTTTAAAAATTTTGGATAAGGCAAAACTATTAGCGCAGCAATACCATCAGGATAGTTTTTTGATTCAAATTATTTCGCTGGAAAAAAAGATTGAAACCCTGCACATTACTAGAAGTATGAGAGACCGAGCAGGTCAGTTAACACAGGAGGCCAATCAGGTAAATGAAAAAAGAAAAGTCATTACCCAGCTTTCTAATTTGGCATTACAACTCTATAGTTGGTTTGTGGAGAATGGGCATGCACGTAACGAGGCAGATGAGATAGGTATTAAAACCTTTTTTAAAGAAGCCTTACCAGTTAATGCAACTTCCCTTACTGGATTTTATGAGCGGCTATATTTATACCAGAGTTATTGCTGGTATGCATTTATTAGGCAAGACTTTATCATGTATTATAAGTATGCGCAGCGTTGGTTTGATTTATTTGAAACCAACAAAGAAATGATTGAGATTGAAACGGGGCATTATATTAAGTCGATGCATATTTTACTCAATGCGCATTTTGACCTTCGCAATTTTAGCAAGTTTGATATTGTTTTATCTCATTTTGAAAAATTTGCTTTGTCGGAACTACCCAATAAGCACGATATTTTTAGGGTCAATTCATTTGTGTATATCAATAGTGCCAAGCTTAACAAGCATCTCATGCAGGGCACGTTTAAAGAAGGGCTACAGCATGTGCCAGCCCTTGTTAAAGAGCTAAAAGCGCTCGAAATATATTTAGACCAGCACCGTATTTTGGTATTCAATTATAAGATTGCTACGCTTTATTTTGGTGCCGGTGATTATGCCACTTCTATCGATTATTTAAGGCGTATTATTAATGACCATATCGATTTAAGAAGTGATTTGCAGTGTTATGCGCGTCTACTGCATATGATGGCGCATTATGAACTTGGTAATATTGAACTTATAGAAAGTTCACTGATAAAATCGGTTTACCGGTTTATGGCAAAAATGGAAAACCTGACCGTCATTGAAGAAGAGATGTTTACATTTTTGCGTGGTTCTTTTAAAGACCCGTCTCGTAAAGTAACACAGGCTTTACAAGAATTTTTAGCCAAGGTTAAAAAGTATGAGAAGAGTAGGTTTGAAACACGTGCTTTTGCTTATTTAGACGTTATCTCTTGGTTAGAAAGTAAGGTGGAGCATAAAACCATGAGTGAA
>CANEWV010000226.1 GCA_947442905.1 Chitinophagaceae bacterium
AAACGGTTGTGAGTCCAAGTGATTTAAACAAGTCTGACGAAAACATGGCTTGTCTATCTGCAGCTAACCCGTCCACTAAGCTGGCTACTGGTGCTTCAAAAGCAGCTCGTTGGTTTGGATCAGGTATTTGTTGTACTTGTTTAATTAAATTAGCTTCTGAGTTGCTTTTAAAATTTTGAGTGGCATAAAAATAGAAAGCAATTACAAAAAGTGCTCCAGTGACATAAAGTGCTGGTTTGATTTTCTGTAAAAATGATTCTTTATTATCTTCAAATTTATTTGCAATTTCTTGTGCACTTAATAATGCCATTATGCCTAGTAATAAAGTAGGAATCACCATAATCATACTAGGTGCTCTAAACTTATTATAAAAAGGTAAATGATCTAACATAAAGACATTAAAACTTTCGAAGTATAAACCATAAGACAATAAAATCGATAGGATGATGGCAGCACCTATCCAATAACGGTGTTTGATATTTTTAAATCCAAAACCAATAAGTGCTATTAAGCCAAATAAGAAACCAATATAGGGAGGGCCAGCAGTATAGCCTATGCCACCCCAATAAAAACGGATATAGCCTTGTAATTGCTCAGCAACTTGTTGTGGCATGGATTGTAAAGCCTCAATGGCTTTAGAGGCTGCTGGATCAATAGTATTGGGGTCACTACCACCACCATAAATATTAGGGAATAGGAGTGTTAGAGGTTCTGGCTTAAGCATGCTATAATCAAGTGCATATGCTTTACTTAATCCCTCTGTAGATTTTGTACCATCAGCCTTTGCAAGAGCTGAGCCACCTCTTATGGAAGCTTTTCCATAGTTATAGGTACTAAAAAGCATTGGGGCATTACTTAAAATACCTAGTAGTATCACAACAGCAGCGCCTGCAAAACATTGTAGAATTGATTTGTAAGTTTTTGCTTTGATCCAAACGATTAAGTAGTACAACGAAATAAATCCTGCAATAATAAAAGTGTAATAAGCTATTTGAAGGTGGTTACATCCAAATAGCTCGGTACTTGCAATGGCGAGTAATATGAGCCCTGAAATAAATTTTCGTTCATACACGAGTATCATTGAACCAATAAAAAATGGCATGTACGCAATAGCATGTAATTTGGTAATGTGCCCAACTATAGCAATGATAGGATTGTAAGTTGCAAATCCATATCCTAAGGCTCCAACAATACCAATTAAATAATGAACGCCTAGTACCTGCGATAAAAAGTAAAAGGCAAGGCATGCCAAGAAAAAATATCCCATAGGTTCAGGTAGGCCCATTTGAAATATAGCG
Source organism: Chitinophagaceae bacterium (assembly GCA_947442905.1). The sequence goes on from CANEWV010000226.1 coordinate 1,299, forward strand.
TCTAACTTACCTAATGAATAGGCAAAAGGGATAATACCGGTAATTTGATAGGCAGGCATTCCAGCAAACATTCCATTTGTCCAATAAGGAAGGGTACCTGTTGCTTCTTTACTTTTGAGTGCATCTTGCGCCATACCTTGCCACTGCACTACATCCGATTGTTGTAAAACTTTACCTTGTAAAATAGGTTTACAATAAACGAGGGTAACTATTAAAAATACTCCAACTGCAATAAGATGCGGAATTATTGATTTTAGGTTAAACTGCTTCATATTATGGATTTTCGCGTGCTACAAACCTAACAAAATTTTACTTTAAAATATCCTTTCAATGCTTCTAAATAAACAACTTACACGTATTTTTAGTGTATTATTGATAACATGAAGAAATACCAATTTTATTCTAAAATTACATTTATTTGTAATATATTGTTTTGTATATGTATATATGTAAGAGGTGTAAAAATTGGAACTGAATCAAATGACTTCTTAATGCCATATAATTCCGCAATTATTATTCTAGGTTGGTTTGTAGCACCCATACTCACATTCTTTGAAAATATTTACCTGTTTTGGTTGTTTGTTAAAAAACAAGACTCCGGAATCCCAGCTTGGCGAATAGTTGCCACCGTACTCTTTTTAATTGCACAAATATTTGTTCATTTTATAATGCCTGCATGATTCATTCTATTTTAAAAGACAAGCCAACCAAATTATTTGTAAGTATTGCGGCCTTTTTTATTGCCAATGCACTGATTGCTGAATGTATTGGGGGTAAAATATTTTCACTTGAAAAAGTGTTTGGTATGACGCCTTCCAATTTTACCATTTTTGGTCAATCTGGTTTAGCCTTTAATTTAACCTGTGGTGTATTATTATGGCCACTTGAATTTATCGTTACCGATATTGTTAACGAATATTACGGCCCAAAAGCAGTAAAGCGTATAAGCTATACGGCAGTGGTACTTATTATTTATGCATTTATCATGTTTTATGGAGCCATGCATGTAGCACCCGCCGATTTTTGGATTACTTCTAAACAAGCAGATGGTATTGATAATATGCAAACAGCGTTTAGTGGCATATTTGGACAGGGTATGTGGATTATTTTGGGAAGTATTACGGCCTTTCTAGTAAGCCAGCTCATTGATGTTACTGTCTTTCATAAAATAAAAAAGATGACAGGAGAAAAGTGGGTGTGGTTACGTGCAACTGGATCTACTGTTGTATCGCAACTGGTAGATAGTTTTATTGTTTTGTTTATTGCGTTTAAAATTGGTAACGGCTGGACTTGGCAATTGGTACTTGCCATTTGTCTAGTAAATTATGCATACAAATTTACAATGGCTATTATACTAACACCAATGATATATATTATCGAAAAGCAAATTGATAATTATTTAGGACCTGAAACCGCTCAAAAAATGAAACGTGCGGCTATGGGAATAGAAAATGAGTAAGTGTTACAGTGCTTGTAACAGTTTATTAATGACAATTTTATCGATAGGGAGGGTCATTGCTTCTTCAGATAAATCTTTTAGCAGAATCCATCTTGTGTGCTCAGCTTGTCCATTTTGATCGGTAATTTCTTCGGGTTTAAAGTCAAACGCAATTGACCTTGTTTGAAGTTTGCTTAAGGTTACTGGCGTTACATAATAATAAATAGATAAAATTTGATCTCCAGCTTTAAATGCAGATGGCTGATAAAAATCTGTGGTATAAATATGATCTCCAACTGTTACATCAAGTCCGGTTTCTTCCTTAAATTCACGTATTAGACAATCACGGGTTCCTTCACCAAATTCTAGACCTCCACCAGGTAATTTTGTAAAATAATCACCCCTAATAAATTCATCACTCACTAATAATCCATGATCATGATCTATTAATATACCGTAAACCCGTACTGTTATATGTGACATGTTAAAACCATTTCTTTTTCATAAAATACCAGCTAATAATACCAGCAAGTGCTAATGACAAACCAATTGGAATGTAAAATGAATAGGGGTGATGGGCCCCTGGTATGTGGTCTACGTTCATTCCATATAAACTTGCGACCATTACGGGAAGTGATAAAATAATGGTAATGGACGTTAAACGTTTCATCACATTGTTAAGATTATTACTAATAATGCTTGCAAAAGCATCGAGGGTGCTAGTTAATATATTGGTATAAATATTGGCCATTTCTAGTGCCTGGCTGGTGTCTACAATTAAGTCATTTAAAAATTCACGTTCTTCTTCAGTTAAGCCTAAAAAATTAGTACGTTCTAATTTCATCATAAGCATTTCATTGCTTTTTAATGCTGTAACAAAATATACTAGACTTTTTTGTATGCGCATTAGATTAAACAAATCAATATTGCTATTGCTTTGATACATGCTAGACTCATACTGATTACGCCTTATATTAATTTCTTTTAAGCACTCCATAAAGTTTTGAACGACTTTTTCAAAAACTTTAAGAATCATCATATTTTTTTTATCTGGATGTCTTTTTTGAAAAGAATTTAAAAATTTATTGATGGCGCCATTATCAAAGGAATTAACCGTTATAATTTGTGTATGCGTTAAAATAATACAAATGGGAATGGTAATATAGAAAGCATCACTATCATTAAACGAATTATTTTCGGTGGGTGTTTTGATAACCACAAACTTTACATTATCCGCTATTTCGTAACGTGGCCGCTCATCAATGTCTAAAGAGTCCCTCAAGAATTCGATAGGGATATCTAATTTTTCACTTAGATCAATAAATTCCTCTTCCTTAAAAGGTGGAACTAGGTTCACCCATACACCCACTTCTGGATTGTCAATTTCTACCGTTTGACCATCTATATTTTTGAAATATTGAA
>CANEWV010000227.1 GCA_947442905.1 Chitinophagaceae bacterium
AGTGCAAAACCATAGGGTTTAATCACCATACAGCCTCTAACCGCACTATGATCTGCGAGGCTTCCTTTAATCACTAAATCGTTGTACCACTGCGAATAATCCTGGGCTCTTGGGGTTATTTCCTTACTCATAATTGAATTACAATATTCTTAACAAATTAATAGGCTTACAATTGTTAGTTTAGATATCAGATACCAATCCTGTAATTGTAGTTGCCTGCAACGCAAATGTATGTAACTTCGCATAATAGTATACTTAAATACCTATCTGCCATGAAAACAAACCTCCTATCAGCAGCAGTTTTAATCGTTTTCGCAACCAGTTGCGGCACCGTTTATGAAGCCGGACAAACCCCCGACGACGTTTACTATTCGCCAGCCAATGGCGTTAATAAAAAAGAATTAGAGCGTGAAGAAGAGGCCAAAGAGCAGTATGAGCGCTATACAGAGGTTCAAGAAGACCGTTTTTTACGCCTTAAATTAAGCAACCGCTACCGCTTTAGCTGCATCGATGATTATAGCTATTGGTATGATAGCCGTTTTGATTTTATGGGCAACCGTTTCAACAATAATTTCAATAATTTCAAATACAACTATAATTGCGGTTGCAATTACGGATTCAACCCTGGATTTGGTTTTAATCCTGGACTTGGATTTGGGTCTAACTTAGGGCTTGGATACGGCTGGCGTGGTGGTATTGCAAACCCAATTAGTACTATCGTTGCTTATAAATATCCTAAGTTCAGTGGCGCCGTTGGTGCAGGTTCAAATGTTACTGCATTTAAAAATAAAACATACGGCAACGTTAATTTAGGTTACCGCAATCCAAAAACGGGTGTGCTTGAAACAGGAAATAGTGGCAATAGTTTTGGCAACCTTGTAAAACGTGTATTCTCAACAGCAACTGCCATTGCAGGTGGTGCTAGCAACGATAGCTGGGACAGAGCTTCCAGAAGTTTTTCTAACTCAAATAGTAGTGGCGCAGCCGCAGTACCTTCTAGTAATGCAGGTGGCAATAGTGGTGGTGTAAAAAGCACTGGCACTAGCACATCTACTGGAAGAGGAGGAAGAGATAATTAGTTGTAAAGGATTCAATCAAACATTTATGAAAGTAACGATACTCGCTGTCGCAATATTATTTGCTACCAACTTATTTGCACAACAACCTGACTATGCACTCCGCACTGCATGGTTTACACAAAATGGTTCTGCCAGAAACATAGCTACCGGCGGAGTGATGGGATCACTGGGTGGCGATATTACCGCTAACCACGTTAACCCTGCTGGACTTGGATTGTTTAAAACATCTGAGTTTGTGATGTCTCCAGGCATGAACTTCAACAACAATACATTTAAATACAGAGGTTCCGATAGTAGCAACTCAAAAAACAATATGCTATACGGTACAAGTGGTTTTGTTTTTGGATTTAGCAACAATAAAAAAAGCAAATGGACAAGCAATGCCATTGCGATTTCTATCAATCAAGTTGCCAATTACAACAATAGGGTTTCATTTAAAGGCTTTAACAATATGAGTTCTTTTTCGGAGCAATACCTCGAAGAACTTACCCGTGATTTAGCGGATTCGAATGCCGCACTTAGTAATTATATTTTTGGATCATCACTTGCGTTCAGAACTTTTTTAATTGACACATCTAATAACGCACAGGGTAGATTTGATGGTTACCAAAGCATGGTGCCTATATCTACAGGTGTTAACCAAAGCTATGACGCCAACACAAATGGAGGTTACCACGAACTAGCGCTTGGTCTTGCCGGTAATATGGAAGACAAAATGTATGTAGGTGGAAGCTTAACTATTCCAATTATCAATTACAACCGCGAACTTACCTACACCGAAAAAGACGCCACCAACAACCCTAACAACCAATTTGAAAGTTTCACTTTCCAAGAAAGTTTTAGTTCTAAAGGTATTGGTATGGGTTTAAAACTTGGAACCATTTATAAGCCTACCGAATTTTGGCGTGTGGGTCTTGCTGTGCACACACCGCAAATAATTAATTTCAAAGATGAAGTTAGAGCCTCTCTTATCGCCAATACCGAATCGTATGCTCGCATTAGATCAGCTAATAGTGATGCGCTTAATAGTGGTAAAGCAGGACAAAGTAATTATACATTAGTAACACCTTGGAGAGCTACTGCAAGTGCGAGCTATGTTTTTAGAGAAGTAAAAGATACCCGCAAACAGCGTGCTTTTTTAAGTGCCGATATTGAATATGTTAATTATAAGGGTTCTCGTTTTTCTGCATCAGACCCTAACGATATGGGCCTCAAAAATTACTACCAACAAGTTAACGATGCCATCAAAGAAACCTACAAAGGCAACTTTAATCTAAAGCTGGGTGGTGAAATAAAATTTCATACCGTGATGTTTAGATTAGGGGGTGCATATTATGGCAGCCCCTACGCAGACGAAGCTTTGGATGCTAGCAGAATGCTTGCAACAGGTGGAATTGGCTACAGAGACCATGGTATTTTTATTGATTTAAGCTATGCACATATCATGAACAAAGACGTTCAATTTGCATACCGCTTAAACGACAAGCCAAATACATTTGCTTCGCAAACAGGATCTAGAGGAACGGTGATGCTAACTTTTGGTATCAAGTTCTAGCCAGTTTACTGCAGCATCTTTTTTAAACCAAGTTATTTGACGTTTGGCATACTGTCTGGTATGCTGCTTAATTTCCACTACAGCGTCTTGTAAAGAAATGTCACCACGTAGGTGTGCAAATATTTCTTGATAGCCTACGGTTTGTAATGCATTTACATGAGCACTTGGCAAGAGGCTTGTAACTTCTTGTAATAGACCTTCTTCCATCATGGCGTCTACCCTACTATTAATTCGCTCGTTGAGTATTTCACGGGGCACAGAAAGTCCAACTTTTACAATATTAAAAGGTCTTATAACTTTTTGTGCTGATTGAAAATGAGTGATGGATTTACCAGTTGTAAGCACGATTTCAAGTGCGCGCATAAGGCGTTGCGGATTATTTTGCTCAGCAGTTTGGTTCCAGTATACCGGATCATTTTTTTGAACTTCTTGTTGCAACCAACCTAATCCGTTTGTTGTATAGTCTTCTATAATACTATTTCGAAGCGCAGGATCAACATTTGGCATAGCGTCTATGCCTTCACAAAAAGATTTAATGTAAAGGCCGGTACCGCCTACCATTACTGCTACTGTATTTGTTTTAAATATTTGAGCAGCAGCATCTAGTGCATATTTTTCAAAAACACCCGCGTTTACTTCTTCGTTAATAGAATGGGATCCTATAAAATAATGCTTTGCGGCTGCGAGTTCTGTGGCTGTAGGTTTTGCCACACCAATTGAAAGTTCTTGGTAACACTGCCTAGAATCGGCAGAAATAATAGCAGTATTAAAATGATTGGCAACTTCAATAGCAAGCGCTGTTTTGCCTACTGCCGTAGGGCCTACAATAATAATTACCGTGGGTTGTTGTGGATGAATATCACTACTGTTTGACAGTAGCGCTAAGACTTTATTAATATTCGTCTTGTCCATATTCATCTTGCGTGTCTACTACATCGTCATCTGCATAATCACTACCATTATCTTCTTCATCTCCTTCTTCACCAAAACCATCTGCTGCTTCTGATAGATCATATTTTTCTTCGATGTCGGCAAACTTATTACCTAGTAAACTTTTGGTACCATATTGCTGTGGACCAATACCTTCGATACGTGTTGTTGCCGGGTATGTAAGGGATGCGTCTGTTTCTTTACTCACATGAATCAGTTCAATTAAAAACAACCAACCTTTTGCAAAGTCATATTCGTAAACAAACTTTTGATTGGTATTAATAATTTCTGTTCCTATTGCAGTGTCGGCCATAAGTAATGGTGGCGCCACATATTTTTTATCGTAGACTTCAAAACTTATTTCTCGGCCTTGCAACCACTTGTCGTTACTTCTATAAAAAGTAGCCTGATGTTTGGTATCAAATTCATACGCTTTTAAAATAGCGTAATGTAGTTCTGCAAAAGTTTGTGTGTGCTTGATACAAATGTCTCTGTACACCGCGTCATCCTCTTCTAAATACACCCTAAATTTTAAAACAGCCATGCTCTTTTGTTTATTTTGCAAAAATACA
>CANEWV010000228.1 GCA_947442905.1 Chitinophagaceae bacterium
GATGTAGTACTTAACCTTTCAAATGGTGGTTATTACACGTATTCATTTACCAAAAAGTAATCGTATACACTTCGATATAAAAAAGGGCGAACCACGGTTCGCCCTTTTTTTATGCATACAACAGTAGTTATTTATGTTGATCTGCTAACTCGCCAGCTGTTACCTTAAAAGGTAAAATGTTTTGTTGTGGCGGTATCGGGCATGTTGCATAAGGGGTGTAAGCGCATGGTGGATTAAATGCTTTATTAAAATCAATAAAAGTATTGCCATTTTTATCTGGCCTAGGTACATACATATATCTACCTGTATGGTAGGTATTTACTCCGTTGGTAGCATCTCCAAAGATTACAAACAAATCGCCGGGGCCTTCACTAATGGCATCTAGTACATAATTTTTTCCTTGGTACTCAAAGCTTATTTTGCCAGCATAATCCTGCGCAGTGGTTTGCCCTAACACATTGGTAACAAAAAGCCCATTCGGATTAGGTGGCAAAAATTTCGCCTGCAAATTCCATTTTTCATGAATGGCAAATCTTTTGTTTCCTTTAAATGCGGCTAGTGCTGGATTTTTTAAATCTCTAAACCTTACTCCAATTTTATCTTCACGAATAATGATGCTCCACATAAACTGATTAAATACGATGCTCGTATCCGTTTTACTAGCGGCATCAAAAAGTACAATCTCTTCCGAATAGTCGTTTGGAAATTTACTGACTGCTTTTTCAAATTCAAAGCTTACCCTGGTTCCTGCCACTTTAAATTTTCCCAAAGCTGCTGGCATATTTTTATGTTTAAACACAAGTGTATTTGTTGCAGCGCTTCCAAAGGTATTACCGCCTTGTTTTAACCAGTAGAGGCCTGCTAGATTAAGCCATCCATTTTTATCTGTTAAAGCATTTATGCGCAAAGTGTCAAAATGTTTAATCGAAGCGGTATATGTAGTAGATGTTTGACCCTCTACATTGCTAACGCCAACTACAAAACAGGATAAGGGTATTAAAAAATATTTCATTCGACTGGTTTGTGTAAAGTTAAGCGGGTATTTAACTTAATTATCGTTAAAGCTTCTTAATATTGTTACATAATTACAACTTTATGCGTTTGATTTCTGTACCCAAGTTTTTGGTTTTTATTGTTTTTGTAACCGCTACACCTGGTTTTGCGCAAAAGCAAACAAAAACGCAGTTTATTGGATCTTTAATGGCAAAAATGACCCTGCAAGAAAAATTGGGTCAGCTCAATTTAATTATTCCTGGTGATGCTTCTGTTACTGGCACTGTTGTAAGTACCGATGTAGAAGGAAAAATCAAAAGAGGTTTAGTGGGTGGCATGTTTGGCATTGCCGGATTGGAAAAAATTAAAAAAGTGCAGGAGATGGTAGTGCGTGAATCGAGGTTGCACATCCCTATGTTATTTGGTTCCGATATTATTCACGGATATAAAACAGCATTCCCGATTCCACTTGCTTTATCTGCTAGTTGGGATTTAGGCATGATAGAAAAATCGGCTCAGATGGCTGCGCTTGAAGCTACTGCCGATGGGTTAAACTGGACTTTTTCTCCCATGGTTGATATAGCACGTGATCCACGCTGGGGAAGGGTTGCAGAGGGCGCTGGCGAAGATCCTTTTTTAGGAAGTGCCATTGCAAAAGCTATGGTAGTTGGTTATCAGGGAGGTGAGGGTAATGCTAATTTAGCTACCGGCAAATCATTACTTTCTTGTGTGAAACATTTTGCGCTCTATGGTGCGCCAGAGGGTGGTAGAGATTATAACACGGTAGACATGAGTAAGCTCAAAATGTACAACGATTATTTTCCGCCTTATAAAGCAGCAGTAGATGCCGGTGCAGGTTCCGTAATGACTTCATTTAATGATGTGGATGGTGTTCCTGCTTCCGGAAATAAATGGCTACTAACAAATGTTTTAAGAAATCAGTGGGGCTTTAAAGGTTTTGTTGTTTCTGATTACACATCCATTACCGAAATGATTAACCACGGCATTGGCGATACCGCGGCTGTGTCTGCACTATCGCTTAATGCAGGCCTTGATATGGATATGGTGAGTGAAGGTTTTTTAAATACACTACAAAAATCATTAAAGGCTGGTAAAGTTTCTATGGCTTCAATTGATGCGGCTTGTAAAAGAATTTTAGAAGCCAAATATGATTTAGGATTATTTGAAGATCCATTTAAATACCTCAAACCAGCAAGAAGTGGAGAAGTATTAAGTGCCGATAAACGTGCTTTTGCAAAAGAAGCTGCGATGCATTCTTTTGTGCTCTTAAAAAATGACAATCAAGTATTGCCGTTAAAGCAGGGGCAAAAAATTGCGCTTATTGGGCCACTTGCAAACGACCGTTCTAATATGCCTGGCACCTGGTCTATTAATGCCGACGCCAAGCAGGCGGTTGCTGTGTTAGAAGGCTTTAATAACCGTCCTGGCATTGGTTCTAAAGTTATGTATGCAAAGGGTGCTAATCTTTCGGATGATCCTGCTTTTGCAGCAAAAATTAATGTGTTTGGTGAAAAAATTTCTATCGATACAAGATCACCTCAAGAATTATTAGCAGAGGCATTATCAGTAGCAGCAGCTTCAGATGTTATTGTTGCCGTTGTAGGTGAAGCCAGTGAAATGAGTGGTGAAGCCGCTAGTAGAACAAGTTTGGATATTCCTGCCAGTCAACAAAAATTAATAGAAGCCTTGTCTAAAACGGGTAAGCCACTTGTGCTTGTGCTCATGAATGGCAGACCCCTAACAATTGCCAATGAATTAAAATGCGCTACTGCTGTATTAGATGTTTGGCATGCTGGTACCGAAGCTGGTAATGCAGTTGCATCGGTACTATATGGCGATTATAATCCGGCGGGAAAATTAACCATGAGTTTTCCGCGTAATGTGGGACAAATTCCTATTTACTATAGTTTACGCAATACCGGCAGACCCAATGGTGGCGACGTTTTTGGAAAATATAGATCCAACTATTTAGACGTAGAAAATTCGCCATTATTACCTTTTGGTTATGGGTTGAGTTATACAAATTTTAGTTATAGTAAACCTGTGTTATCTAGTAATAGCCTTAGCGCAAATACTTCATTAACGACTTCTGTAACCCTTACCAATACTGGCAGTTTTGATGGTGAAGAAGTGGTGCAGTTGTATATCAAAGACGAAGTGGGAAGTATTACAAGGCCTTTAAAAGAATTAAAAGGATTTCAAAAAGTATTTTTGAAAAAAGGAGAAAGTAAAACGGTAACTTTTATAATCGACGAAAAGTTATTGCGTTTTTACAATGCAGATTTAAAGCATACAAGTGAGAAAGGTAGTTTTCAAGTGTATATTGGCACCAATGCCTTAGTTGAAAATTCAGTATCTTTTCAATTAAAATAATTTAAACACTTTTAATATGACCAACCGCCGTCAATTTGTACAAAAGTCTTCGTTACTAGGCATGGGTTTTTTACTTCAAAAAGCGACTGGCTTTGCAATGCCACCGCTTACACAAAACTATACGAGCAATCGACCTGCAGCAGCCGATCGTAACTTTACGAGCGCAGCGGTAGAGGCTGTTATTGACCGGGTAAAAAAAGACTTACCCAATCAAGAACTTGGTTGGTTGTTTGAAAACTGTTTTCCAAATACACTGGATACTACCGTCGATTTTGAAATGGTAAATGGCAAACCAGATACCTATGTAATTACTGGGGATATTGATGCCATGTGGCTTAGGGATAGTACAGCGCAGGTGTGGCCTTATTTGCCACTTACAAAAAATGATAAACCGCTGCAAACACTTATTGCAGGTGTTATCAATAGACAAACAAAATGCATTTTACTGGATCCATATGCCAATGCATTTTATAAAGACGTGAATAAAGTAAGTGAGTGGAAAGATGATATTACTAAAATGAAACCTGGCATTCATGAACGAAAGTGGGAAATTGATAGCCTTTGTTATCCGGTAAGACTGGCGTATGGTTATTACAAGCAAACAGGAGATACTTCTGTTTTTGACGCCGATTGGAAAGCCGCACAAAAATTAATACTAGATACTTTTACCGAACAGCAGCGCTTTGATGGTAATGGTCCTTATAGTTTTCAGCGCACAACGGCATGGGCTACCGATGGTGTACCTTTA
>CANEWV010000229.1 GCA_947442905.1 Chitinophagaceae bacterium
CATTTTAACCCATTAACCTTCCTTTTACAATCATTTTATGCAATATATTACACATTTCAGTTAAATAAAATATAGTTGTTAATGCGTTGCTTGATCACTCTTTGCAATTTCACAAACCCATAAAACAATACATAATAAGTTAGGTGGAATCCCGCAAAGCAAATGGTAATGCGGTAATCATAATCACTAATATCATAATGAAATACAATGGGCATGGCTATTGTAAGCGCAATAGACACTTTTCGTAATTTATGATCAAAGCCAAAACTAATAAATGCAAATAGGTAATAGTAAAGGGTGAGGGTGATAAAATAAAATGTAATCCATGCACCTAGTTTAAACCCAGAATCGCCTTGTAAAAATTCTTCACCCCAGTAATATTTGCAGGAATAGATAACCGCAAGAGAGGCTATTCCAGATACAACAATGGGCAGAACTATACCGTATAATACAGTATTTAGGAGGTAGGTTAATAAAGGTTTCAATAGCATATGTGTAAATGATTAAATAGAGGTTACCAAATCATATCAAGTACAGCGCAAGTGTCCCACTTAACGTGGTTTTGCACTGACACACCTATTTTGGTGTATGCTTTATTTAAACAATTGATTCTATGTCCTAAACTTGGAACATCATCGTCAATCAATAATTGCAAAACAATATCTTTTCCAGTATCCATGCCATAGGAGCAGCACTCGGCGTAATTCCCATCCTTACAATTTATTCTTGTGTGACCAGTTGTGCCAGCTTTTCCTTGTTCGATGGCAAAGCATTTTGCATTTTTATAGGCTTCAGTATCAAAATAAAGCGCATCGACTGGTTGCATAAAATTTAATAAGTTGATCAAGGATTGTCGGTAAGTTGAATATTTAACGTAGTTCCCATATTTTTCTGTCCCGTAATAATTCACAACTTCATATTTTAAAAAATCTTTCGGGTAGAGCCTACACAGATTAATGTACATCACACATTCTTTTTCAACGGTTGTTAAATAGGCAACATCTTTTGCTGTATTTGCCTTTTCAATTTGGTTACTTGTCCAATTTTGAGCATTAGCTATCGAAAATTGAATAAAAATAAGTGTGAAACATAAAATTGATATTTTTTTCATCTTGATTTGTTTTGTTGGTTGATTTCCTTGCAAAACCAAGCGTATAGATATACGCCTGATTTTGAAGGTTCCCCCATGAGCACAGAAGTTAATACTAGTAATAGGATCCTGTATACGAATAAAGTATCTCGTTTAAGAGATTTTCACAGGATCCATCACGTAGCTCTAATGTTTTGTTATTATATTTAATTGTATAGAATGAATTTGTTGTGCACCCTCCACTTGTAAGCATTCTTATTTTGTTAAGCGCTAGTATTATTTTGTTGATATCTTCATTAGCAATTATTTTGGCTTTTGAAATATGTGTTGGTTTTTTGGACACCTCAATTTTTCCTGTTTTGCTTTCTAAACCACAGTCAACTTTATATTGTTCTTTTTGTATTGTCCAGCCTAGCTTTGTTTTTAAGAAATATGTTTTGCTATAATCGTGGCTGTAACAGCCTGCGGTGTTATTTTCAATTAAAATAGTATCTCCAATAATAGCGCCATTAAATATATTTATAGGCTCAACGGTTTTATCGTACCTACAAAAATTTACATAGTTTACAGAAATGGGTTTAAGCGCAATATATTTGTCTTGATAAGGGCTACGGCCACGATAGAGAGAATAGGATATTCTATAATTGCTAGCGTTAACATTTTTTAATTCAATAAGCCTAGGAATTTCTGCAGAGTCACTTGTTGTAGCCTCATAAATAAGCCTATTACTAGGAATTTCAAATACTCTAATTCCATCAATCCTGTGTCTATTTTCTGGAATAAATTCTGGGCAATCTCTTAATGTGCCACCTACAACTAAAGTTGTTTTTTGGGCATTAATGCTGCCAGTAAATAATAATAGCAAAATCAATGTATATCTCATATTATTCCGCATCTCCTTCACTAAAATATTCGGCTAGTAAATCTTTGGCTTCTTCAGATCCCATTTTAATGGCTTTGTTTAAGTCTTCTATTGCCATATCATCATCATATTCGTTTTCATTAAACATGTAAATTTTGGCCCTCATAACATAGTAGCTTGCCTTTTCATTATTAAGCCTGATGGCTGTATTGATCTCTGAAAGCGCTTTGTCATAATCATCTATGGTATACATGATGTTTGCCCTATAAAAATAGGGGCCTGGAGCCGCAGAATCAATGATAGTACATTTATTAAAGAACGTATTTGCGAGATCAAATTTATCTGTGTAGTAGTAGATGAGACCTATAAAATATGGAGCTCTAGATTTTGTAGAATCTAAGTTGTAGGCATTTGAATAATCTTTTAGGGCCAATCGGTTAGAATCTAGATCATAATAGGCTGCTCCTCTATCGGTAAGAAACGAATAATTATTGGGTTCAATAATGATGGCGGTGTCAAGGTCCTTGATGCCACCAAGGGTATCTTTTAATCTGATTTTTGAGTCCCCCCTAAAATTGTAGGCGTCACCGTTTGTTTTGTCAAAAAAAATTGATGTATTAAAATCTTTGATGGCAGCTTGTGGGTTCTCTTCGGCATATAGCGATAAGCCCCTTTTAAAGTAACTATATGCATGCGTAATGTTCTTTTTTAAGGCCGAATCGTAATAGAGTTTGGCATTAATATAGTCTTTAGCGTCATAAAGCTTTTCGGCTTTGTTGTAATAAGTTAAAAAGTATTTGTTTTGTGCTGAACCGTTGTTTGCAAATGCAATAGTAATTACCAAAACGGTAAGAAGGTTTTTTAACATAGAGGTTTATTTATTTTTAATATTCAATACGCGGCTTAATGCAGGAAATAAAAAGGGAAGGTGTTTTGGGTAGGAGTTAGGCTTTTGTAAAAGATAAGCTGCCTTTCTGGCTTTATAGGAGAGGATAAATAGGTAGAGTGTGTGAAGTGGCCACAAAATGCAAAATACGACTACATTTATCTCGTTATAGGTAAGTCCAGTAAGCTTTCCCAGAAAAGACATGATGTCTACGCAAATATTAAATACTTGATCCCACATGGTTTTATTTTTTGTTTGAATCGAAATTAATATGACAATGCATTTTAATTTGTTATCAAAACCTAAAACCACAATACATTAACATAACAGTGTGTTAATGCCTTCCTGGAAGGAACATCCAAAGTAATAAATAAATGACTGCCATGGCTCCCGCGGAGATGCCAAGGGTAATTCCTCCAATGCCTAGGTAGAATACAATAAATATGACTCTCAAAAGTCCAGTAGACATTCCTAATGAATCTGCCATACCAGCTAGTACACCACCTAGTATGTTATTGTTTAGATTTCTGTACATCGTTTCCTTTTTTTAATTCTTTTTCGACTTCTTCGCTTATATGAACGTTACCCATTATACCTATTCCAATTACTTTTTCATAACCGTTATATTCTATACTTGTTAAGGAAAAAAAGAAGTAGTCCTTTTTTTTCACAACCTCTTTAACAATACCATCTACAAGTGAATTACCAAACAATGCGCCTATTGCCGTACCAATTTCACCTACAGTACTTGTTGTTTTTTCGTCAGTTGGAATCTGGCTTTTAATGATTTTGCTAATCTTTTCTTTAACTGCATTTTGATGATCTTCCAAACTTGGATTGGATGCATATAATATTGCTAAAAGGCCAATTACAATAATATATTTCATAGAATGTATGTTAGGTGTGGTTTGAATCTTTTATTTGACAATCAATAACATAGCATAAATTTATCATATTATATTTGTATATCTTCATTAAGTAGCTAGGAATTAACATTATTTTATTGGTTTTGAAATAGGGATCATAAAATACAAGTATAGTCAGGATTTGAGTTTGTATGATGTATTGACCTTATTATTAGCAAATATCATATTAAGGTTTAAAATAATAGTATATTCAGAGAAATAAATCACTCATGAAAAAATTAGTCTTCATTCTTCTTTGCCTTATCTACAGTTTTAATGCTTCTAGTCAATCTAAAATCGAAGATTATTTAGAAGGTAAAAAGTTTAAAAACTCATCTACTGGATTAATTATTCAGTATGGCTACATTTCTTCTTTAAATAC
>CANEWV010000230.1 GCA_947442905.1 Chitinophagaceae bacterium
ATGTTTTGCACTAAGTGCCGTATCTTCAGACTCTACCAGTTTCCAATTGTTTTTTTCGAGGTAATCTAAACATTGCAAAAGTGCCATGGGATGACTGTGCACCTCTTTAATATCAGCTAATTGCACCCCTTTATTAACGAGTAAATTTTGACTAATAGATAAATACACTTCACCTGTAACTTTTAATGTAGAACCGAGTAATAAATTATAATTGGGCAAAATACTACCAGCAATAGAATTTTCGATAGCCATCATAGCACCCGCCGATTCTTTTTTATGCTCAGCTACTTTTACGAGTTCTCTAAAATTAGCACAGGGCACCACTTCTACTTCTTTACCAAATATGGTACGCGCTGCAACCTGATGGAAACTTCCCTCATATCCCTGAATAGCAATACCCAGTTCATTTACAGGCTGTCTTGATATTTTATTTTTTGTTGGCATATAGTTAAAAAAAATCCCGGCCAGTTGGCCGGGATTGTATGTAAAAAAATTTTATTACGCTAATACATATAATACCCGGCTCCTTTTGGTAAAGAAGTAATAATAATAGAAACTAAACCAGGTATTTGACAATATTTGTTTCATCGAATTTCAAATATAGGTAAATAAAACACGTAAAAAAACAAGTTGCGCTAATTTAATAAGCTAACAAACTTTAGTTATTTAGGGCCTAGGGCTCACCTTTCAACAAAAACCAATAGTAGTATTTCTAAAAAATAAGCCTTCTTGTAGAAACAAGAAGGCTATTTACGATTGCTTGCCATATGAAAATCGTGTAGATTGTTGAAACCGGCAAGCTAGCTTTTGACCTTGGAGGTCATAAACAATCTAGC
The DNA here is from genome assembly GCA_947442905.1 of Chitinophagaceae bacterium. Next base: position 837 of record CANEWV010000230.1, read on the forward strand.
GAATGTTTTTAGTTACCTTGCTTAGATGTATCACCAGCTACTTTTGATGTATCACCAGCTACTGCAGATGATGTATCACCAGAAGGAGTTTCAGTAACAGCAGGTGCTGTACTGTCAGCAGTTGCTTCTTTGTTTTCAGCTGAGTTACATGCTACGAAAGCTACTACAGCTAAGATTGCGAATACTTTTTTCATTGTACTTGTTTTTTGAGTTAATAATTGGGCGCAAAGATAGGGGTAAGATTCAAATTGACAAATTTTTTGCCCTATATTTTATTTTTTCCTAAAGTATATGCGAATGGGCACCCCCTTAAAATTAAAGCTGTTTCTGAGCTGATTTTCGAGGTAATTACGATACGGCGACTTGATATCTTCTGGATAATTGGTGAAAAAGGCAAACGAAGGCACCGGTGTAGGCAACTGCGTTATATATTTAATTTTTACTGTATTTCCTCTAACAACGGGTGCATGGTAGGCAGCCACCGCCTTTAACATCACTTCATTTAATTGAGATGTTGGTATTCTGCGTCGCTTGCTTTCAAAAACCTCCAACCCACTTTCGATGGCTTTAAATATCCTTGTTTTCTCTTTAGCCGAAACAAATAAGATAGGGACATCTGTAAATGGCGCTAATTTTTGCTTCAAGTTTTTTTCGTAGTCACGTGCTGTATTCGTCTCTTTTTCGACGAGATCCCACTTATTTACAAGTACAACTACACCCTTTCCCTTGCGGGCAGCCAAGCTAAAGATGGTGATATCCTGTCCGGTAACACCCTTGTGGGCATCAATCACAATAAAGCAAACATCGGCCTCATCCATGGCCTTAACGGCTCTAATAATGGAATAAAACTCGAGGTCGTCTTTTTCTTTAGACTTTTTACGAATACCCGCCGTGTCTATTAATATGAATTCTTTCTGGAATAAATTATAATGTGTATGAATGGTATCACGGGTTGTTCCAGCAATATCAGATACTATCGTACGCTCCTCACCTACAAGTGCGTTTAGTAAAGACGACTTTCCTACATTGGGTTGACCAATAATGGCAAACTTTGGAATGTCGGCATCTGAAATTTCAACTTCGGCGTCATCTGGCTTAATTCCGGCACAAATAGCGTCCATTAGATCTCCGGTACCACTACCTGAAATACTAGACACAAAAAAGTTGTGCTCAAAACCCATACCATAAAATTCGGTGGCTTCTAACTCTCTCGTTCCATTGTCTACCTTGTTTACCACCACATAAACCGGCTTGGGCGTGCGCCTTAACATGTCCGCCATAGCATCATCTAAATCAGTAATACCCGTAGCAACGTCTACCATAAAAATAATGGCGTTGGCTTCTTCCATGGCAATTTTCACCTGCTTACGTATTTCGGTTTCAAACATATCCGAAGAATCGGGTACAAATCCACCGGTATCTACTAAGTTAAAGCTCTTGCCATTCCACTCTGTTACCCCGTACTGACGATCTCTGGTGACACCACTAATGTCATCCACAATGGCTTTACGCTGCTCCAACAGGCGGTTAAAAAACGTACTCTTACCTACGTTTGGCCTTCCAACAATTGCGACTGTATAGCTCATAATATAATTATAAAATAATTAAAATAAATATTTAAGTAATAGTATCTAATTAATTGTTAACCAATTTATTGATAACCATATTCTTTTAATTGTTGATCATTATCTCTCCACTTAGGGCGCACTTTTACAAAGAGTTCTAAAAACACTTTTTGTCCTACAAAGGCTTCAATATCCTGTCTGGCCTGGATACCAATTTCACGAATCATCGTCCCACGCTCCCCTATAATAATAGCCTTCTGGGTTTCGCGGTGCACGATAATATCGGCCTGAATTTTAATGATATTTTCCTTTTCCTTAAACTCGTTTATAAGTACGGCGCTATGGTAAGGAATTTCATCACCATACAAATGGTAAATCTTTTCCCGAATTAGCTCGGCCACAAAAAACTTGGTGGGCATGTCACTCAAATCATCCTCGTTGTAAAAAGGCATACCCTCGGGTAAAAATGTCAAAATTTCGGCCAAAAGCTTTTGCAAATGCACTTTTTGAAGCGCCGATATCTTTACCATTTTCTTGCAATAAGCCTTAGCAGCAAAAAACTCGGTAGCCTCAGCTATTTTGCCATTGGCAGCCGCGTCTATCTTGTTAAGCACCACTATGGCTGGCACTTTTAGCTTGAGGGCTTCGAAAATGGCACTGGTTTCTTCAAAATTATCGTTGGCGTCTACGATTAAAAGGGCTAAATCGGCGTCTTCGAGAGCCGTCTTAACCGCACGCATCATACGCTCGTGTAACTTGTAACGTGGATCAATAATACCAGGCGTATCAGAAAAAATGATCTGGTACTCCCCTTGGTTATTTAAAAAAGCCTTAATACGGTGTCTGGTGGTTTGTACTTTAGGAGACACAATAGCCATTTTTTCGCCTATAAGGGCGTTGAGCAAGGTACTCTTGCCGGCGTTGGGTCTTCCAAAAATATTTACAAATCCAGCTTTCATTACAACTTATTTATGGCACCTTAAAGGTAGCTACTAAAAGAAAAAGACCCCGATTTGAGGTCTTTTTTGTTGCGAGGGAAGGGATCGAACCTCCGACCTTCGGGTTATGAGCCCGACGAGCTACCGCTGCTCTACCTCGCGATATTTGGACGGCAAAGGTAACGCTAGACGTCTAGTTTACCAAATATATTTCAACGATTTATAGCGGTTTAATAGATGAGGCCCCACTAGTTTTGGAGTTAAACATGCTCACCGTTCCTTTATACCTGATATCACTAGCACGAGAAATGTTGGCTTTTAGAGATTGATTGATAGTTAATCGAATGCTAGATGCACCTGAAGCTACTACAGCACAATTATCTGTAACAAGGTCCAGCGACTTTATGGAACAAGCCCCCGAGATGTTAAAGTCTGTTTCTGTGGCCGAACCAGACAAACTAATATTGGAAGCGCCGCTCGCCCCTACTTTTAAGCTATTAACTTTTAGCGGCCCCTTAATATCACTGGCTCCTGAAACGCTAACGAGCAACCTATCAGATGTGATAGGGTCCACAAAAGAAACATTACAAGCGCCGGATACGGCTAACTTTTCCAGATTTTTTATAGTGATGTAAGCTTTTAGTTTATTGTTTTTCCAACTAGACCATCCCCTCCCTTTATATTCAAAACTGATATAAAGTACCCCGCCAGCAACATAGGTTTTAATACTCTTTGTGGCCGAAGCATCACTTGCGCTCACACCCACAG
>CANEWV010000231.1 GCA_947442905.1 Chitinophagaceae bacterium
AGAAAGCATTACGCGTTTAGATGCAGCTGGAAATAGAATATTGCCATTAAGTTCAAGCCCAGAAATTCATGACAATAGTAAGGATGCATGGTTTACAACCAATACCAATTATGATTTGTCTTTGATGAAATATGTTTTTGAAAAAGCGGCAGAAATGGCCACCGTTTTAGGTAAGCAGCAAGAAGCACTTCACTACAAAAAAATACTAGGACAGTTTGAGCCTTTTATTGTTTCTAATAACCATGAATTGATGTTTGCAAAAGACCATGCGTATACCAGTTCGCACCGTCATTTTTCCCATACGATGGCAATTTTTCCATTAGGTTTGTACCAGTGGAAAAATAAGGCGGATAAGCCTGTAATGAAAGCTACCATTGATTTGTTAGACAAAATAGGACCTTCTAATTGGTGCGGTTATTCGTATGCATGGTTGGGTAATTTAAAAGCGCGCATAGCAGATGGTGAAGGTGCACAAAAGGCACTTCAAATATTTGCAAAAGCATTTTGTGCTGGCAATAGTTTTCATTTAAATGGCGATCAAACCAAAGAAGGGTATTCTAGTTTTATATACCGTCCATTTACCCTTGAAGGAAACTTTGCATTTGCATCTGGGGTTCAGGAAATGCTATTGCAATCGTATCAGGGGTTTGTTGAAATATTTCCGGCCATACCTGCGGGTTGGTCTTCTGTTTCATTTAATCAGTTAAGAACTGAAGGTGCTTTTTTAGTAAGTGCAAAAAAGCAAGACGGTAGCGTAAAAATGGTAACGATTACATCAGAAAAAGAAGGCACTTTGATTTTAAAAAATCCCTTTGGTGCCCATGCTAAATACAAGGTTACTTTAATGGGTGCCGTACAAAAAAATAGTGAGGAGGAAGGTATGCTTCGGTTTGATTGCAAAAAAGGAGCAACCATTACCATGCGCTTTCCTTAACCGTGTAATGCTATTTATATAAAAAGGCTCCCATTTGGAGCCTTTTTATATGTTGGTGCGGATGGAGGGGGTCGAACCCACACGCCTCGCGGCGCTAGATCCTAAGTCTAGTGCGTCTGCCAATTTCGCCACATCCGCATCCTTTGCCTAGCAAATTTTTACATTTGCCGGGCTGCAAAAGTAGGGTTTCTATTGATTTATAGGTAGGGTTTACCGTATTTTTTTTCTAGCCTAGCTTTCTCTTCTAGATCTGCCAGCTGGTGCCGTTGAATGACGCCTTGGGTCGCCGCCTCTAAAAGAACGTCTTTCCCCGCTATTATTGCCGTTTCTGCGGTCTCTAAAGCCACCGCCGCCCTTTACAGAGCCCGAGTTTTGCTTACCCGCTTTTTCCTCAGCAAATGTGAGTACCCAGGGGTGTTCCTTAACTTCTGGTATGCTTTGTGCAATTAATTTTTGAATGTCTTTTAAGTACGCTTTTTCTTCTCCATCACAAAAAGAGATGGCAATTCCGGAGGCACCTGCTCTTCCCGTTCGGCCAATACGGTGTACGTATGTTTCGGCGATATTAGGCAGTTCATAATTAAAAACGTGTGATAATTGATCCACGTCAATACCTCTTGCGGCAATATCGGTAGCTACCAGTATTCTTAAAGCGCCGGTTTTAAAATCGGTCAATGCTTTTTGACGCGCATTTTGAGATTTATTACCATGAATGGCTGCAGCATTTTCGCCAAGTTTAATGAGGTCTTTTACCACTTTATCGGCACCATGTTTTGTTCTTGTAAATACAAGGGCTGTTTTAATGCCAGCATCTTGTAATAAATGTGCGAGTAATAATTTCTTATTGCCCTTGTCTACATAGTACACCGATTGTTCAATTTTTTCGGCAGTAGAAGATACCGGAGTGATTTCTACTTTAACAGGATTGTTTAAAATGCTATTGGCCAATTGTCCAATTTCTGGGGGCATGGTAGCAGAGAAAAATAAGGTTTGTCTTTTAGCAGGAAGTTTAGCAATTACTTTTTTAACGTCATGGATGAAACCCATATCTAGCATACGGTCTGCCTCGTCTAGTACAAATATTTCTAGTTGGTTTAATTTAATATAACCTTGTTGTATTAAATCTAATAACCTACCGGGTGTTGCAATTAAAATATCAACGCCACGTCTGAGTATAGACACTTGAGGAACTTGTGAAACACCACCAAAAATAACACTATGGCTAAGCCCTGTTTTTTTTCCGTAGGCTCCAAAACTTTCATCTATTTGAATCGCTAACTCACGCGTTGGTGTAAGAATTAGAGATTTAATGCCGTTGTGGCTACTTTTTTTATTGTACAATAATTGTAAAATAGGGATGGCAAAAGCGGCTGTTTTACCTGTGCCGGTTTGTGCGCAACCGAGTAAGTCTTTTCCTTCTAATAAAACAGGAATAGACTGTTCTTGAATGGGGGTAGGGTTGGTATACCCTTCTGCTTTAACGGCCTCTAAAATAGGCTCAATTAAATTTAATTGTTCGAATGATAACATAGTATTATTTAGATATAAAAACACGGGGCATTGGCCGGGTGCTATACAAACTTTCTGTTAAGGACTTGAATTACTTTGTCACTGAAGTGTGATCTAGTCTGATAGGGAGAGAACGTATATGAATACTACAAAGGTAGGTAAAATAAAATTAGTGCTGAATTAACGCTACAATAGCTTCTAAATAGGCCTTATCTGTAGCGTCAAACTGATCCAGCATTTCACTATCAACATCTAGCACACCAACTACGCTACCGTTATAAAAAAGTGGCACTACAATTTCAGATTTTGAGGCGCTACTGCAAGCAATATGTCCTGGAAATTTTTCGACGTCTGCAACTATAATGGTTTTTTCTGTAGCCCAGCTTGTTCCGCAAACACCCCTGCCTTTTGCAATTCTGGTGCAAGCAACTGGCCCCTGGAAGGGTCCTAAAACAAGTTCGAAATTATCGGTACTAGCATTTTCTTTTAGGAGGTAAAATCCAACCCAAAACCAACCAAATTGTTCTTTGAGTGCAGCTGCAATATTGGCCAAATTAGCGGTAAGGTCCGGCTCTCCATCAATCAACGCTTTTATTTGCGCTGTTATAGAAATATATTTTTCTTCTTTACTCCCGCTAACAATGTTTAGGTCTTCTGCCATACAAATAGTTTTTGTAATTCCTTTTTTTCGATGCGCGCAATAAGTGCCATATAGCCTACTAATAAAAGCGCGCCGCTGATGGTTTGCCACCAAAAATCTAGCACAAAAATACAAACCCCTTTATGCAGTAAAAACACAAGTACCGAAATAACCAAATAGGCGATTATTTTTTTAGCAGGATAAGGCACTGGGTATACTTTTTGTCCCCAGCTATAACTTATAAGCATCATAGTGCCATAACAAAAGAAGGTGGCCCATGCGCTTGCGATAAAACCAAAGTAGGGTATAAAAATAAAATTCAGCACAATGGTAATCGCTGTTCCAATAAGTGTGATGTATGAACCTGCGGTGGTTTTGTCATTTAATTTAAACCATATACTGAGGTTGTAATAAATGCCTAAAAATATATTAGCGAGTAATAAAATAGGAACAATGCCAATGGCAGAGCGGTAAGCAGGTCCTATTAAATGCGACCAGATGGGTAAAAATAACGACACTACTAAAAACATAACGCTCAGTACAATGACAAAAAATTTAAGTACACGTGCGTATATTTTTTGTGGTTCTTGACCCTCAGCCTGTTTGAAAAAGAAGGGTTCGGCGCCCATTCTAAAAGCTTGTACAAATAAGGTAATTAGAATAGAAAGTTTATAACAGGCATTGTAAATACCTACTTGTTCGTTTTTAAAAATGTCTGAACCTGGCAGCCAGGCCTTTAACATAATCCTATCAAAAGTTTCGTTGATGATGCCGCCAAATCCTACAATTAATAATGGAAGCGCATAAATCATCATTTCTTTCCAAAGCTTGGTGTCAAATATGAACCGCACACTTGCCATTTCTTTGCTTAATAAAAGAAGCGTTATAACGCTTTGAATTAAATTGGCAAGCACTACATACACAATGGGGTTGGTAGAAAAACTAAAAAAGTTTGCGGTCCAACTATTTGGGTTTGCTCCTAATGTACGTGGGCAGTAGTTGATAAAAAACCAAGTA
>CANEWV010000232.1 GCA_947442905.1 Chitinophagaceae bacterium
GGTATGATTGGTGAATTATCTCAACATTTTCAGGTAATGAATCCTGAGTTGAGCATTTGCACCATGGATACAACTTCTAAAATGGATATCGAATTAACGATTTCAAAAGGTCGTGGTTATATCCCTGCAGAAGAAAACAAAGTTAAAGATGCTCCTTTCGGATACATCGCAATTGATTCTATTCACACGCCAATCAAGAACGTTAAATACGCTATTGAAAACTACCGTGTAGAACAAAGAACTGACTACGAAAAATTAATTTTAGACGTAGCTACCGATGGTACCATTCATCCAGAAGATGCTGTAAAGCAAGCTTCTCGTATTCTTATCCAACACCTTATGATCATTACGGATGAAAACATCACGTTTGATAATAAAGAAGATAAGAAAGAAGATGTAGTGGATGAGCATGTATTACAATTACGTAAAGTGCTTAAAACACCACTTGAAGATTTAGATCTTTCTGTACGTGCATTTAACTGTTTAAAAGCAGCTAAAATCAATAGCTTAAGCGAACTTGTTCAATACGAACAAGAAGACCTTATGAAATTCAGAAACTTTGGTCAAAAGTCATTATCTGAAATTGAGCAAGTGTTAACTGAAAGAGGCCTAAGCTTTGGTATGGATTTAGGTAAATTAGGTTTAGATAATCTAGATAATTAATAAAAGGGCTTAGCCCATTATTCACGCCTTACAATTCCTGACACGGTGTAAGGATTAAAAACAAAAGTCATGCGTCACGGAGACAAAATCAACAACCTAGGCCGTAAAAAAGCACATAGGGAAGCATTGTTAGCCAACTTGGCTAACCAGTTAATTACGCACAAGCGTATTGTTACTACTTTAGCTAAAGCTAAAGCTTTAAGAACATACGTAGAGCCGTTAATTACAAAAACTAAAAAGAGCGATAACAAAGAAACAATCATGCACCAGCATAGAGTTGTTTTCAGTTACTTACAAGACAAAGAAGCTGTAAAAGAATTATTTACAGTGGTAGGTCCTAAAGTAGCAGGTCGTCCGGGTGGTTATACGCGTATCCTTAAATTGGGCATTCGTCCTGGGGATAATGCAGAAAAAGCAATGATTGAACTAGTAGATTTCAATGAAATCTATGGTAATTCAGTTAACGCTGCAGCTGAACCAGCTAAGAAAACACGTCGTAGCCGTGCAACCAGCAAAAAAGCTGATGTTGCTGAAGCAGAAGTGGTAGCTGAAACACCAGCAGAACCAACCGCAGATTCTTCAACTGATAAAGCAGCTGAATAATTTGAAACGGTAATATTATATAAAAGGCAAGGCTTTAGTCTTGCCTTTTTTTATGTGTAAAAAAAAATAAGGAGATACAAGAGAATTGAACTTTTTTTGTACCATCAAACCAACCAAAAACTAGTATTCTAATGACGCATCAAGCCAAAAAGCCCGCAATTCTGATTCTCGCAGACGGACACGTATTTCATGGTAATGCTTTTGGTAAAACAGGAACCACTACCGGAGAAATTTGTTTTAATACCGGTATGACGGGTTATCAAGAGGTTTTTACAGATCCAAGTTATACGGGTCAGGTGCTTATCATGAACAATGTGCACATAGGTAACTATGGTGTAAAAGATACAGACGTAGAAAGCAGCACAGTAAAAATTAGAGGTTTAATTGCGCGTAATTTAGAAGAGCAGTTTTCGAGATTACTGGGAGATGGTGATTTAAATACCTATCTCGTTAATAACAATTTAGTGGCCATCGATAATTTGGATACGCGTGCACTTGTTGCGCATATCAGAGAAAAGGGCGCCATGAACTGTATTATCTCTTCTGATGATTTAGATATTGCTTCTTTACAACAAAAATTGGCAGCCGTGCCTAGCATGGATGGACTAGAACTTGCTAGCACAGTAAGCACTACTTCAGAATATGAAATGGGTGATACTAGTTCTGCAATTAAAGTAGCCGTTTTAGATTTTGGAGTTAAACAACATATTTTACAGTGCTTAGTGGATAGAGGCGCACATATTAGAGTGCACCCTGCAAAAACGCCATTAAGCCGTTTAAAAGAATTCAATCCTTCTGGATATTTTATTTCAAATGGTCCTGGTGATCCTGCTTCTATGGATTATGCAATTGCAACCGTTAAAGAAGTTTTAGAAGAACAAAAACCAGTATTTGGTATTTGTTTAGGACATCAATTACTCGCGCTAGCAAATGATATCCCAACATTTAAAATGCACCATGGACATAGAGGACTTAACCATCCTGTAAAAAATATTATTACGGGTCAGTGTGAAATCACAACACAAAATCATGGATTTGGTGTAGATCCTGAAGCCGTAAAAAATCATCCAAACGTAGAAGTAACGCACGTTAATTTAAATGACAATTCTATAGAAGGTATTCGTTTAAAAAACAAGCCTGCATTTAGTGTGCAATATCACCCAGAAAGCACGCCTGGCCCACATGATAGCCGTTATTTGTTTGATAACTTTATTGATTTAATTAAAGCCAAGGCCTAGTTATGAAAATAGCCATCATCAATGGACCCAATTTAAATTTATTGGGCAAAAGAGAACCTGAAGTGTATGGCACTGCAAGTTTTGATGATTGCTTTAATGCTTTGGTAGCAAAGTATCCAAACATTGAGTTCGAATATTTTCAATCCAATATCGAAGGCGAACTCATCAACGAATTACAACGCGTTGGTTTTACCGCGAATGGTATTATTTTTAATCCGGGTGGTTATACCCATACTTCTGTTGCGATAGGCGATACCGTAGCAGCCATTACAACACCTGTTATTGAAGTGCATATTAGTAATGTACATGCAAGAGAAGATTTCAGAAAAATTTCGCACGTATCTGCAAAGGCAACCGGTTCAATTATTGGACTTGCTTTAGAGGGCTATCAATTAGCGGTAGAGTGGTTTGTAAAAAAAGGCGCTTAATTTTTTATCCATATGTTTAAGTCCTATTCCCAAAAAGTATTCGGGCTCATTTTGTTTGCTGCATGCCTCAAAATGATCGCTGCTCCTTTTTTGGAACTCGGTAACGACGAAGTCTATTACTGGACCTATGCATTACAACTTGATTTCAATCATTTTGACCATCCGCCACTTGTAGGTTTTTTAATTCGTGTATTCACTTTAAATATGCACTGGGTGTCTGAACTCAGTATGCGTTTGGGTGCCATTGTATCGGCTAGTATTGGTTGTTATTTTGTATTTAAAACAACGGCAAACCTATCTAATGAAAGATCGGGATGGTATGCAGCGCTTTTGTATCAAGCAGTCGTATACACTGGGTTTATTGCAGGATTTTTTATTTTACCGGATAGTGCGCAGCTCATATTTTGGACAGCGTCATTGTATGTAATGTCACTACTACTATTTACAAATAAAGAAAAGCAAATAGGGTATTGGATGTTGCTTGGATTACTTATTGGACTTGCTACACTTTCAAAAGTGCATGGTTTATTTTTATGGGCGGGCTTTGGTGCTTATTTATTATTTACAAATTATAAGAAAATATTTTCATGGCCTTTTGTGGTAGCGGTTTTTGTTACGCTACTTTGTATTGTACCCATTGTTTACTGGAATATTATAAATGATTTTATTACCTACCGTTTTCATTCGGAGCGTGTAACACATACGGGTATTGATATTACAAGCTTTGCAACAGAAATTGTAGGAGAGGTTTTATACCAAAACCCTGTCGTGTATATTTTAATGCTAGCGTCTGTGCTTGGGTATAAAGGCATTTTATTTCAGCAAAAAAATATTCGCCACTGGTTATTATGGATGAGCCTGCCGCTGATTTTTATATTTTGGATGGTAGCACTTTTTAATCCTACACTTCCACACTGGTCTGGTCCTGCATTTATTCCATTAATTATACTTGCCGGTATTTATATCGATCAAAAAAAATCAACATGGACCGTTTATTTATTGAGGTCTTCGGTGGTATTAGTATTTACAATTTTATTAGCACTTGTAGTCATTGTTCAAAAGTATCCGGGCAATTTTGGTAGTCAACAATCAAACAATTTAGGCGAGTACTGTCCAACATTAGATTTGAGTGGATGGAAAAGTTTTAGTGTTGTA
>CANEWV010000233.1 GCA_947442905.1 Chitinophagaceae bacterium
AGAAGAAAGCAGCCACGCTTATTGAGCCAGGTACCTATAAACCTAAAACAAAACAAATCGTTGATCTCGCTGCAGCTATGCAAACCATTCAGGTTATTTATAACATGCAAGAAGCTATCACAAAAACATAAACCATGGAAAAAGAATTACTCGAACACGGCCTTAACGCAAATCGAAGAAAATTTATTTCTAGAATGAGCCTTGGATTAGGTAGTGCAGCCCTTGGCTCACTCCTCATTCCAGATTTATTTGGTGGAAAGGAAAGTGCAGAAGATGCCATCATGAAAGCAGTACCGCATATTGCTCCAAAAGCAAAGCGTGTCATTTACCTTTTTCAAAATGGTGCACCTTCACAGTTAGAAACTTTCGACTACAAACCCATGCTTCGTGAAAGAATGGGTGAAGATTTACCAGAGTCTATCAGAAACGGACAACGTTTAACAGGCATGACTGCTGGTCAAAGTAAATTCCCACTCATTGGGTCTTACTACGACTTTAAACAATATGGAAAATCAGGCGCATATGTAAGTGACTTGTTTCCGCATATGGCATCGGTAGTAGATGATTTGTGTATCATTAAATCGATGCATACAGAAGCCATTAACCACGACCCTGCGTTAACGTTTTTTCAGTCGGGCGCACAACAAGGCAATAGGCCTAGTATGGGTTCTTGGGTGAGCTACGGACTTGGTACCGAAAATAATAACCTGCCTGCTTTTTGTGTACTCTTATCAAGAGGTAAAGGAAATGGGCAAGGTGTATATTCTAAATTATGGACCAACGGGTTTTTAGATTCGGTGCATCAGGGTGTTCAATTTAGCAGTGGCGATAATCCAATTTTATATTTACAAGATCAAGCTGGCATGGATAGAAATGCGCGCCGCAAAATGCTTGATAAAGTGGCAACACTTAATAATTTAGAATACGAGCAATTTGGTGATCCAGAAATTGCTGCTAAAATTCAGCAATATGAAATGGCTTACCGCATGCAAACAGCCGTTCCTGAAATCATTGATACTTCCAAAGAATCAGATAGTGTGATCAAAATGTATGGACCAGATTGTTTAGTCCCTGGTACCTATGCAGCCAACTGTTTACTAGCGCGTAAATTATCTGAAAGTGGTGTTCGCTTTATTCAACTATACCATCAAGGCTGGGATCAGCACGGTAACTTACCTAACGAAATGCGCGGACAAGCAAAAGATGTAGACCAACCTTCTGCAGCACTTATTAAAGATTTAAAGCAAAGAGGCTTATTAGATGAAACACTTGTTATTTGGGGTGGTGAATTTGGAAGAACCAATTTCTGCCAAGGCCCAATGACCGTAGATAATTATGGCCGTGACCACCACCCACGCTGCTTTAGTATTTGGATGGCAGGCGGTGGCGTAAAACCTGGTATTGTGCATGGAGAAACAGATGACTTTGGATACAATATTATCAAAGACCCAGTACACGTTCATGATTTTCAAGCCACTGTTTTAAACCTACTTGGTTTAGAGCACGAAAGTTTAACGTATAAATTTCAAGGAAGAAGATACCGTTTAACAGACTTATACGGAAACGTTGTAAATAATATTATCGCTTAAAATTAAAACTATGAACCGCAAAAAATTTATTCAAAACTCTGCGTTAGCTGGCGCTAGTTTTTTTATTACCAAAGACTTATTTGCAAAACCAAAAGGACCCATTTACGGCCATAACGATAAAAAGTATTTTTTGGATACCAAGTGGGGTACTTTAAATACAGACAAAACACCTGTAAATGATTGTCATGAGATGGTACAAGACAGTAAGGGTCATATCATCCTTCTTACCAACGAAACAAAAAACAATATCATCATTTACAACAAGTCTGGTAAGCTAAAAGGAAGTTGGGGAACAGAATTTCCGGGCGCGCATGGATTATCGATTCAAAAAACAGGAAAAGAAGATTTTTTATTTATTACAGATACCAATAGACATCAGGTTTATAAAACAACCACCGATGGAAAAATATTATTTACCATCGATCCGCCAGCAGAAGTTGGACCGTACGCGAGTAAAGATAAATTTGTGCCTACCGAAACCGCTGTGTTAGAAAATGGAGAATTTTATATCGCAGATGGTTATGGTGCTCAATACATTTTACACTATGACGCTAATGGTAAATTAAAAAATGCTTTTGGTGGCAGAGGCGAAGGTGAACAATACCTAGACAACGCGCATGGTATTTGTATCGATTACAGAAACGCTACACCTACCCTAATTGTTACCGATAGAAACAGAGCTTGCTTTAAAAGATTTTCTTTAGATGGAAAATTATTAGAAGTGATTCATGTACCAGGTGCTGGCGTTTGTAGACCAGTGATTAGTGGTGATTATTTATATGCCGCTGTTTTACGTTCTCCAAATATGGGTGTAGAAGCAAGTGGCTTTGTTACCATTTTAAATAAAGAAAATAAAGTGGTTTCTAATATTGGTGGCTCTGAACCTATTTATACCAACGGAAAATTAAATACACTGCAACAAACCGATAAAATATTTGCACACCCACATGATGTTTGTGTAGATGATGAGGGCAGCCTTTATGTAGCACAATGGGCCTCTGGAAGAGTGTATCCTTATAAATTAACACAAGCATAGTGAACTATGAAATGGATTGAGAAAGTAGCAAGCTCGCTTGCATTTGCAGGACTTTTTTTGTTGGGTATCGTATTTGTATTTGATGCTAAACTTCAAATACCCGTATGGCTTCAAGTTGCGGGCAGGATGCATCCGTTACTGTTGCATTTACCGATCACGCTCTTACTCATTTCCATTATTTCATATTTTATTCCGAGTAATTCGTCTACCAATAATATCTTTAGCTATGTAAGGCTCTTTGGCGCTTTAACAGCCATTTTTACAGCTATCATGGGTATTTTACTGGCCACAGAAGAAGGCACGAGTGGAGACACTTTACAGTGGCACAAGTGGTCAGGTACTGCAGTAGCTGTGTTAGCTTGGATACTTTATAGTTATGCAAGCTTTATACAATCCAATAAAAAATTATCTATTTCAAGTGGTGTATTACTGTTTTTTCTAACTATCACTACCGGTCATTTTGGTGCTACCCTAACCCATGGCGAAGGATTTTTAACGGCGCCACTGTATAAAAATGAGCCAAGCACATTAACGCTCGCGGAAGCGCGCATTTATCCAAATGTGGTAGCAACCATCTTCAAAGAAAAATGTGGTACTTGCCATAACAACAGCAATAAAAAAGGTGGCTTGTCTTTAAGTGATTCGGTAGGTATCATGACGGGTGGAAAATCAGGAAAAGCAGTGGTTGCTGGTGACTTACTTAAAAGTTTAGTAATCACCAGAGCACATTTACCACTCTCTGATAAAAAACATATGCCTCCTATGGACAAGCCGCAATTAACGGCTGCAGAGCTTGCCATTTTAGAAGCTTGGATTCAAAAAGGTGCACCTTTTGACACAAAAATTACAAGTATTAATAGCACAGATACCTTAAGAATATTAGCAGAGCAGTATATTAAACCATATTTAGCCAAAGAAGAAAAATATGATTTTGATGCTGCTAGTGAATCAACTATTGATAAACTCAAATCAAATTATAGGGTAATCAAGCAGTTGGGTGAAAAATCACCGGCACTCGCTGTTTCTTTTTATGGTCAAACCATGTATAACTCTAGTACACTCACAGAACTAGACCCTATCAAAGAACAAATAGTTCATTTGTATGCTGCAAAAATGCCTGTATCTGATGCAGACGTTTCATGGATTAGTAAACTACCCAATCTTAAAAGATTAAACGTTAACTATTCTAATGTTACAGATAAAAGCATGGCAGAAATTGCATCGATGAAAAAAATTAGTTCAGTTTCTGTGGCGGGAACAGCCATTACGATGCAAGGTTTAAAAACATTACTTGGCAATAAAAATATTACAGAGATTTTTGTTTGGGATACTAAAATAAAGCCTTCAGATATTAAAGCGATTAGCAAGCAGTATGGACAAATAAAAATTGACTATGGTTTTGATGGTGCTGATACCCTCATCATTACCCT
>CANEWV010000234.1 GCA_947442905.1 Chitinophagaceae bacterium
GACACCACCATGCCAATAAATATGATTACAAATTGAAGTTGTTGGGTATAAGCAACGGCCTTGGATCCACCACTTACCGTATATAATGTAAGCATCCCTCCCATCGCAATATTGGTCCAATAAATATCCCAACCCAGTAATGATGATAAAATAATAGAAGGCGCGTAAATACTAATACCCGTCGATAACCCACGGGACAATAAAAATAAAAACGAGGTAAAGGTTCTCGTTTTTAAATCAAAGCGCTGCTCTAAAAATTCGTAAGCGGTAAATATTTTTAACTTACTAAACACCGGCACAAACCACACCACAATAACAATCATAGCAAGTGGCAAGCCAAAATAATATTGCACAAAACGCATACCATCGGTGTAGGCCTGACCCGGTGCCGATAAAAATGTTATGGCACTTGCCTGCGTTCCCATAATACCTAATAACACCAAATACCATGGCATCGAACGGTTACTTAAAAAGTAGCCTTCTAAATTTTTTGTAGCATTGCTTTTATACAAACCATAAGAAATGATAAGTATAAACGTAACCACCAAAACAACCCAATCAATCAATGACATATTTTATTGTTTTGGTAAAGCAATTAAGTTGGCTAATAATTTATAGGCGCCTGAAACACCCGCAGGTAATTGTCTAAATAGCGCTAAACCTACATATGAAAAATTTCCTTTGCCATACGCACAAGTAATTAAAGACCCACTTGATGGCTGTTCATTTTTATCATGCATAGATAGTGGCATTTCATAATGCGCGTCGATAGCGGTTGCCTGATAGGTACTTCTCTCCTGAATCCATCCTTCAAAATCACGGGCAGTAATTTTATTAGGCGATTGTAAAACTGGATGTTCAGGAATTGAAAATACCACTTCTGCGTTTTCTTCAGTTACCCTAGACCCACCACTAATGGTAAACGGATACGGTGCCATCGGAGGCGTTAAACCATTGGTGCCCGTACGGTTGTATTGCACAATTAAATTGCCACCATTTTGTACATATTGTAAGAGAGTTAGATAGCCATCTTTTAAAAATGCATTTACATTATACGCTCTAACACCCGTAACAATGGCATCAAAGCCAGCTAAATACTGTGGTGTCATATTAGCTGCAGTAATTTTTTCTACACGGTATCCAAGTTGCACCAGCGCTTCTTCGGTTAAATCGCCAGAACCCGCAATGTAGCCCACTTTTGAGCCTTTTACACGAATAGGCTCATCAACTACCTTAACAATATCTTGCGTCAAATAATGCGTATTTGGAATGTGGTCGTACACGATTTTTTGTAAGTGCTCATTATAATTTTGCGTACCCTTAGTATTTGTTACAGCAACAGATGCGGTAATAGCATTTGATGTATTTGTTGGATTGTAAAAACTTGCAAAAGGCACCACAATAGCACTCGTTTTTGCATCATTAAAAACAGAATCTATCCCCTTTTCATATACCTCTTTACCGTTTTTCTGATCCATTAAAGTATAACGAACCGATGTGCCCATTTTCTTTTCTTGATTGGATAAAACAGTAAGTTGTAATGGTGTGGGTTGGTTTTTTTTACCTTTTTCAGATAACACAGTTGTTAATACCACGGTTGGTTTTACAACAAGTTCGTAAGGTGGAATGATAATAAATGGCTGCACACATTCGCCTTTAACAAGGTCTACATATTTATGCAGTACCGGCCTAGTAATGGTAAAGACAATCCCTTCAATGTTGCAATTAAATTGCACAGCAATAGTAGGATCATTCCATGCTTTACCAAGTACGGTATAATCATTTACCAAAAACATACCATCCGAATTTTTGGGCTGCTGCAACCAATAAGGTTGAAACTCATTTTTTGCTACCACCGGAAGCATGTTTACAGCATAATTGTAATTTTTATTTTGCAACAATGGCTGAGCCACTTGCTTTGCATAGGACTGATTGGATACCCTAATATTTTCTAAACGAACAGCGGCGGTAGATCTATTATTAATAGCACAAGTAAAACTAATAGAGTCGCCTTGTACTGCTTTTTCTGAAACCGTAAATGCCTCTACAGACAATCCCGCAGCAGCTTCAATAATTTGTTGTAACGTATTTAGTTTATGCGACCTCCAAACAGAAGCCGGAAGCTCCTTAACTTGCTCATAAATTTTTACAAGCGCCGGTAACGATAAAGCGGGCTGTAAAGGATTGTAAGAAACAATAACTGCGTCAATAGCGCTTGCAATACTTGCCCCGTTTTGACCAAGCCTTGTCCAATCAGTACTAACACCATCGAGTAAACTACTGGCAGGTGCCTCTCCTACAATGGTGGTAAAATATTCTAGAATTTCTCCTTTGCGTCGGGGCCTTCCTTCACCCTGGCTTTTGTGCATGCTTCTAGCCTCACCACCAAGTTCGCCATAACTTTTTCCTTCTAGTGCATTGTAAACACCCACATCGATTTTAAATTGATCATTACTTGTGGTATTAGCGCCGCCAAAATTAAATGTATTCCACAATAATCTTTTTGCCTGCCAAACCGTAACTCCATTTATTAATTGTTCCGGAAATTGATTGGGATCTGCAGCTGCAACAAAAGCCTCTCTAGCAATTTGTGCAGATGCGCTATGGTGTCCATGTCCGGCGCGCGCGTCCGGAGGAAAGCGCGCAATAATTACATCGGGCTTATAATTTCGAATTACCCAAACAGCGTCTGCTAATACTTTTTTTCGGTCCCAAACTTGCAAGGCTTCATCCATACTTTTACTAAAACCAAATTCGTAAGCACTTGTAAAATATTGTTCGGCGCCATCGATTTCGCGGGCGGCTAATAATTCTTTGGTTCGGATCATACCAAGTTCAATACCCTGTTCTGGGCCAATTAAATTTTGACCGCCATCACCTCTTGTTAAACTCAAATACGCCGTTCGGTACATTTTTTCTTTGGCCAAATAAGGCAACAAACTATTGTTTTCATCGTCGGGGTGCGCAGCAATGTATAATACAGAACCCAACACTTGCAACTTTTTCAATGACTGAAGTATAGCAGAACTAGGCATTACTCCACCATTATTTTGACTTACTTGTTGCGACCATCCGCTATTACTAGAAAACAGTAATCCAACTACAAGAAGCAGGGTAAAAAAGTATAATTTTTTCATAGCTGTCAAAACGCCTAATAGGGCTGTCATTTAAATCATGAACAGTTTGTTAAACAATGCGTGAATGTAACAAAAAATGGCCCAGATTTAACCAAAAATTGAGTAATTTTCAACCATGAAATCAACAATCTTTTTGGCCTTCTTATTTTGCCTATGCAGTAGCGTTATGGGGCAATATGAAAATGCGATTGTAGGCCCCACAAAAGCAGTAAATCCATACCAATATAGTGTTACAAAATCAGGCGTATTTAATAGAGCGAGTGTAACGAGTGCGCACCCGCTTGCAAGTATGGTTGGCGCCGAAATCATGAAGCAAGGTGGTAACGCATTTGATGCAACCATTGCTACACAATTTGCACTGGCTGTTGTATATCCGGGAGCAGGAAATATTGGAGGTGGAGGTTTTACCCTCGCAAGAAAAAAAGATGGCACCCTTATTGGTATCGATTACAGAGAAGCGGCACCATCTAAAGCAACTAGAGATATGTATTTAGATGCTGCAGGAAATGCGCAAGATGCACTTTCGCAAAATGGTCATTTAGCATCTGGCGTTCCAGGCGCGGTTGCAGGAATTTTTGCAACCTTACCACATGCAAAACTTCCTTTTGCACAGCTCATCCAACCCGCTATCGATTTAGCACGTTACGGATTTGTGATTACCGAAAGAGAAGCCTCTAGTTTACATGGAAATAAAAAAGATTTTATAAAATACTCTACCAAGCCTTCTGCATTTGTTAAAGAAACAAAATGGAAGGTTGGAGATACGCTTATCCAACATGAACTTGCGAGTACACTTACACGCATACAAAAAAATGGCGCCAAAGGATTTTACGAAGGTGAAACAGCGGCACTTATTGTAGAAGAAATGAAAAGA
>CANEWV010000235.1 GCA_947442905.1 Chitinophagaceae bacterium
AATACCGTAGGCATTGATTGCGACATACTCTACGACCTAGAAAATACGCAAGTAAATATCATACATGTAAAATCTAAAGGAACAGAAAAAACCTATAAACTAGATTATCCCAATAAAACTGCAAACTTTGTGTTTTAATTAATCTTCTTCTGTAAGTGTTACGAGTATTTTATCAATACGGTGTTGATCCATATCTACAATCTCAAACGTAAAGGTTTTCCAACTGAGCATTTCGCCAGTGGTTGGTATTTTTTCCAACGAATGAATAATAAAACCTGCAAGGGTATCAAATTCTTGATCACCTTGCAACATGAATTCTGTTTTATCAAAATAACTTAAGAAATCATAAAACGGAAGTTGAGCATCAATTAAATAAGTGCCATCGGCTCTTTTTAAAATCTCATAATCATGATCTTCTTCTTGAGGAATATCGCCTACAATGGCTTCTAGTATGTCATTTAAGGTAATCAACCCCTCTATCGATCCGTATTCATTAACAATAAAGCAGTGGTGTATTTTTGATTGCTTGAAACTCTCAAGCACCTGATAGGCAGAGTTATTTTCAGGAACATATTTTGCATCCTTAGCTATTTCACTAACTAGTTGTGAACCATCAGCAACAAATAAATCCTTAAGTGATACCACACCTTTAATCTGATCAATACTACCCTCACATACAGGGTACATCGAATGCATGTTTTCAGGCATTTGTTTCCTGACTTCTGCAATTGTTTTGGTAGATTCTAACCACAAAATATCACTGCGGTGTGTCATGAGTGAAGTAATATTTCGGTCACTTAGATGAAATACACGTTCAATAATTTCTTGCTCCGCTTCTTCAATAGTTCCTTGCTCGGTACCTTCACTAATAATCGCTTTAATTTCTTCTTCAGTTACCTGATTGTCATTGGGCTTCATGCGTAAAATGCGCATGATTAAATGAGACGATGCGCTTAGTAACCAAATAAAAGGGTACATGATAAATGTAACAGATTGCATCACTACAGACACTGATTTTGCAATCCCTTCTGGATTACTGAGTCCTATGCGCTTTGGAACAAGCTCACCAAGTACCAAAGAAACATACGTTAATAGTATAACAATAATGAGTGTTGCAACTGTTTGCGCATAAGGTGCAATAAAAGCAAATTGCGCTAACCAGCTAGTAAGTGGTTCTTTAAAAGTACCTCCCGAATAAATACCTGTTAAAACACCTACCAGCGTAATACCAATTTGTATGGTAGATAAAAAAGTATCAGGATGATTGGCCAGCTTAAGTGCTCTTTTAGCATCTACATCGCCTTTGTCTGCTTGCGCCTCTAACCTAGCCTTACGCGCTGAAACAAGCGCAATTTCGGCCATAGAAAAAAAGCCATTAATAAGTATCAGCCCTAAAATTATAAAAATCTCTGTCATTGATGGATGGTGATTTGATGTAGGTCTACTTTGCCAAAGCTACGATAATATATGGGGTTACTTCTTTATCTCTGGTAGCCGGATTTAAAAATGGCAGTGTTAGCATACTTACCCCAAAATAAGCATTTTGATGGAGTATCTTAGATGCAGGGAATTTTTGTTGTAATGCCGGGTAGCTTGAAGCCTTGGTAATTAAAATTTGTGCTGGCTTTAAAAGTGTACTATCAAAGATGCGTTCAAAAGAATGATTGCCATAAAAATGTAGCGCCCTACTCTCATCAATCTCGTACAAGTAAACATTTGTTTTGGGTAACTTATTTTGATTGATAAATGCTGCGGCAGAAACACCAAGCTCATACTTTAAAAGCCTTGGATAAAAAGAAGTATTTAATATAAAATTAACACCAAGTATGGTATATAGGGCTAAAGAAATAAACTTTGGAGCAGGGGTTTGTTTAAAAAACAAAACATACCAGAAATAGCTGGCACCAACAACAGCAAACACTTTAACGTAAATAGGCATATCTGTAAAAACCAAAAACACAATCCCTATAACAGCCACCCATAAAATCGAAAAAATAAAACCATGAAAATAAAGCAGTGCTTTTTGAAGTTTTAAAAAACTTTGCGAATAATAAATTTGATGTAACCCTTTTGCCGTAACAACTGCAGCAAGTGGCAGCACTACAAAAATATAATGTGGAAGCTGAGCCTGACTTCTAGCAAGCATACAATACGTGGCAATAAAACCGCCAGCAGCAATAAACTCTTGTGTACCTTGCAGTTTCCATTTTGTCTTAGTAAGATCATAAACCGATAACACTAAAGCGGTTAAAAATATAAATATCCAAGGCAAAAAGCTCCAAAGCATATTTTCCAATAGAAAAGTAAAATGATTCATTTCATTGAATACATTTTCTCCGGTATACCTACCAAAACTTTGGGTCCAATAATAAAAACGAAGCCCCGACTGTATGGGCACGCCATGAATTATTTTTCCTGGATGTAAATCAAATTGATTATAGAGTCCAATACTCATTGGAATAAGCAGTAACCCTACTATCATTATACCCAGAATATACTCCCACCTAAAAAATTGTTTCCAATTACGCTGTAATAAAAAATGAATAGCAAAGCTTACACCCGGAACCACAATAGCAATTGGCCCCTTGGTTAACATACCTAGCCCAATTCCAACAAAAGCGCTCACAAAATGTTTCCATAAACCAGTTTGATACCAAGCCGCCAATTGCCATATACTAAACATAACAAAACCCATTAGCATGGTATCACACCTAACGTCGTGGGCCATTAAAATAAAGGCTTGTGATGTAGCGAGCACTAGTGTTGCAAGCTGAGCTGTTAAAGTATTGTAGTACAAAAGTGTAAACCTGAATGTAGACCATAATGCAAGGCCTAAACAAAGTATAGAAGGCAAACGGTAGGCCCAATCATGCACACCCAATAGTTGAATACTTAAGGAGGACAACCAAAATAACAATGGCGGTTTATCTAAGTAATCTTTCCCTAAATCATAGAGTTGTACATAATTACCTGTGCTAGCCATTTCTCTACTCATAGAAGCATACTGAGCTGCATCGATATCAATGAGCGGAATACCTAGCATCCCTATCACACAAACAATGCAAGCGACTAGTAATGAAAAAATAAAAGTATTACGAGGCATGGTTAACATTTAATGGATCTGATTTTTGATACGCCCAACAAACAAATTGGCCAATTAGAAATCCTAGTAATGCACCAAATAAAACATCGAGTGGATAGTGCACGCCAACATATACCTGGGCGTAACAAATAAGCGCCGCCCAAATAAATAATAGGTACTTCCACTTGCCAAAAAAGCGACCAAGGGTAATAAATAAAAAACTAGCTACCCCAAAATGATTGGTAGCATGTGAAGATGTAAAACTATAACCTCCCGAACAGTGGTCTAAGAGTAACCTTACCTGACTAGAAAAAACAGGATCGTTGCAAGGCCTTGGACGCATTACCCAATTTTTAACGATACTACTACTAAATTGATCGGTTAACAAAACTGTGATAAACGCAAACAACAACCACACCCATCCATTTTTGCCAAAATTGACAAAAACAAATACAATTAAAAATAAATAAAGGGGAATCCAAAAAGTAGATTCTCTAAAAAAAGGCATGAGTGTGTCTAATACCGGATGCGTGGCAACCCGGTTGATATATACAAACAATGATTGATCAAATGATTGCAAGGATTCAAAAATAGAAGACATAAACAATGACTTAATAATTAAAGATACTAAGATATTGAATGCTTTTTAGCTACCATAATAAGCCTATCCGACCTTTCCACATGGTAAGACCCAAGCTGATAGTCTCCAAAAGTGGCTATCATTTCTAACCCTGCTCTTTGCATGAATAGCGTAAAATCGGTTAAGCCATACTTTCTAACGCGTTCTTCAAAAATGCCTAACACCTCTTTAGAAACTACATCAACAACCCTTATTTCTTTGAATAAAAACAAATCGTCCTGCCACTTTTTGGTATAAAATATAAAGCTGTCAATTTGAGTTAATGCTTCTTTGTCAATATTTTCTTCA
>CANEWV010000236.1 GCA_947442905.1 Chitinophagaceae bacterium
TATCTTTGCTATGCCCTACTAGACATGATTGTAGACCACTACTACACAGTCATGGAAAAACTTGGAGACCGCATAGAAATGCTTGAAGAAAGAATCATTAGAAATAGTAACACTAGGTCTTTAGCAGAAATCAATAGTTTACGCAAAGAGCTTATTGTATTAAAAAGAAACGTAAGTCCGGTTCGTGATTTAATCAATGGATTTATTAGAAGTGACTCTGATTTACTCCAAGAAAAAACCACAAAATATTTTAAGGATATTTTAGATCATATTACCCAGGCCAATGAACTTGCAGAGAGTTACCGTGATATGATGATGAACTTACAAGACCTCTATTTAAGTCATGTAAATTTAAAATCTAACGAAGTCATGAAAGTAATGACGGTAGTGACTTGCCTACTAGCGCCTGCAACTGTTATTGGTGGAATATTTGGAATGAACTTTGACAAAATTCCTTACTTGCATCATCAATACGGATTTTTTATTGCCGTAGGATTAATGCTAATCGTTCCCATTTGGATGGTCGTAATCTTTAAAAGAAGAGGTTGGTTCTAATTACTTACTAGTATCCCCAAGATTTTAAAATGGCTAGGTCCTGCTTAACAGATACCAGTGGTGTTTGACCCTGGTAAGATTCCTGCTCCACAATAAAATGTTTGGTGCCGCCTACACTTGCACAAACTGCAGTTATGGCTTTAGTTCCAGCAAATCCTTTACCAAGCACACAGCTTTCATATAGCGACTCACCTGGTTCTGTAGATTTAATTTCATCTTTAACGTGTACCGATAAAAAACGACCCGGATTGTTTTTTACTATCGCAATTGGATCTGCGCCAGTTCCATAAATATTACCCATGTCTAATTGCAAAAACACTGCGGCAGGATCTGTGTGCTCTAATAATATTTCATAAATAGAATGACCTTTCAAATTTTTATTAAATTCAAAATTGTGATTGTGGTAGCCAAATTTCATGCCGTACTTATTACATAGCGCGCCACTTTTATTAAAAACATCTGCAAATGAACGCATCGCATCATAACTAGTACGTAGTTCATCATCAAGCCATGGGCTAATCACATATTGCATACCAGCGGTAGCTGCGTCCTCAACTGTATATTTCCATTCGTCGGTAAAATCTTTTTTTGCTGCGTCCCAATGCTTTAATTCAAGCATAGAATGTCCGCTTGGCATTTGTAATCCAAATCCATCGAGTATTTTTTTAAACTCGGTAGCAGCGTAGCCATAAAATTTTCGGTTAGCATAATTGGCATGTTCTACATGCTTATATCCTATTTTAGCAAGCTGTTCTAATGTGGCAATTGGATTTGCTTTCATGTCTGCACGTACAGAGTATAACTGAACGCCAATAAGGTTTTTAGCCTGTGCACTAGCAAAAATACCCGATGGAGCAACCATTACACCGGCTGCTGCTAAAGCTGAAGTTTTAATAAAGTTTCTGCGGCTATTTGTCATAACGAACCATTTAAGTGTTGCTTAAAGTTACTATTTATTAAGATTCTTCATCAAAATAAAGCTTATAAAATTGTTTGCCTGATTTTTCGTCATAGCCTTTTTCTACTAAATCTTTTCGACCATGAATATAAATATGAAAGTTTTTGTCGAGTTTAACCACTGCTTTAAAAAAACGTTGCTGCTTTTTAACAGCAGCTACATGAATAGAAAACTCATCTTCAATAACAACTTGCTTTGCTACTTCGTATTGGCTTTTATATTGCGTAAAACTTTCGATAAGTTCGGGATGATGGAGTACTTCTTTACCAAAGTCTTGCATGGTAAATGATTCATGGGTAGTAAAGTACTCCATGCTGCGGTGCAAGAGGTCTACCTGATCCGTTTTTGATACTTCAAATTTATCTTGGTATTCGTTGCTGATAAATAATTTACACATACCTAGTGCTGCATCTGTGTAATGATAACTATTGGCGCGTCTAGTAATTTGCAAAAAGTCGTTTACCCAATACTGTGTGTCTTGCTGCTTATTGGTATTGTCTACCATACAAACCACATAACCATCAGCACCATCTTTATTGTAAATGAGGCATCCTTTATCTAATTTATTGATCGCAATCCCGTCTTCGGCGCTGATACCCCAGCCCTCCTGCTTTGTTTTAAGTTGCAAGAAAGTCTCTTTTGTTTCACTTTTAAATAGACCAATACCAGAAATAAATTCGGTACCAAAAGGGAGGTTGGTAAATTTTGCGACGTATAATTCACCGTCTTTCACTTTTACATGCGTAGACTTTGCATGTAAAAAGTTGGCCAACAATTTACTTTGTTCTACAAATGTATCTGGCTCGTTAAAAATAGTTTGTACATAGGTATACACCTCATTTAACGACAAATCACTGAGATGCGTAAACTGATATTGTTCGGCCTCATTAAAGGGAGTTAAAAAATACTTTGTTAGTAGACCCGTTACAAATTGATCTTCGATGCTTAGCGCTTCGTTAGATAAAACCAACTGCTCTGAACGTGTTGGATTACCAACCTTATGTACAATTACAGATTCTAAAACAACACTATCAATCCCAGTCATAATTTATAATTTACAGTTTCTAGCGCTAAACTACTAAAACATATAAATTATAAAGGATTAATTATACAGCCTCTATGGGAACTATAATTTCGAGATAATTTGCACAAGTTGCGCGGCAGGCTTTACACCTGGCTCACGCCATAATAATTTGCCATCTTTAAATACCGCCAACGTAGGAACACTATTTACAGAAAAGTGTGCGGCAATATTTTGATGCACATCAACATCCACTTTATAGATAGAAATAGATTCGCCCATTTTATCTTTTACCTCTTTTAAAATAGGTGGCATCATTTTACATGGACCACACCAAGTAGCATAAAAGTCAATAAGGACGGGCTTATCAGAAGAAATTATTTTTTCGAAAGATTCACTTAACATGAGATGTCGTTTTTTTAAACATACTAAATACAAGACCACCCAATAATCCAAAATAAATCACACTATTAAAGGGCTTAGAGGTAATCATACAAGTACCTGAGGCACAACCAATATTTTTCCAGTATAAATATCCACCTAATGCACCTACAAGCACACCAATAATAACTAGAAACTGTTCTCTAATAAATGCTTTCATTCTAATTTATTTTCTGTAGTAAGCTATTCCACGGTCCGCCGTTGTAAACTTCAATACCTGCGTTTGCTAATATGCCTTTAGCCATGCCACTTCTAGCGCCACTTCTACAAACCGTAATGACAGGCTTTCCTGCTTTTTTTAATTCAGCCACTCGACTATTAATACTATCAAGAGGTATATTTTTTGATCCTTTTATATGTCCATTCGCATATTCACCGGCAGTACGAACGTCAACAATAACTGCACCTTTTTCAATCAATGCATTATAGTTAGTGGGTGGGCCAAATAATTTTTTAATGAACGCAAACATGTTATACAATTTTAGTTTTAAATAATTTTGATACTGCAAAAATCAACACAATTGATGAGAGCAAACGTGACGGATGTCACATAGGATTATTTTTTAACTAAAATCTTTACAAATTTGGTTAAATCGGCCTGTTCTTGCGGCGTTAATGGCTGATGGCTGCTAAGTTTAGACTTTAGCAGGAGCACTTGTTTATGGGCTGGATAGAGCGCTAATATTTGATCCGTTTGAGCAAGCGCTGTGCTTATTTGAGCCTGGGCTTCGTTTATAGCTGGGGTTGTTTTTTGAACCGGGGTTTTGTCCCTAGTTGGCATTTTTAAGACAATAGCTTCTACGGCTGCTATTTGGTGAGCGGGTATCTCCTTAATTTTTTGAGCTTTTAGTAATAATCCTTCCAGCTGCTTTTTACTTAAACTTCCACGCTCTTCGTATTGATGCATCAAACTCATAATAAATAGCGCGTCTTTATTATGTGCGTAGCAAAGCGACAGCAACTTATCTATAACGTCTATTTTTTTATTCTTTGAAAGCATGGTATGTAAAACAGCA
>CANEWV010000237.1 GCA_947442905.1 Chitinophagaceae bacterium
AAACTTGGCTTTCCCTGTTAATACTTCTCTTCTACCCAGCAAACTAACCTCCCTACTAATGAGCGAAATCTTGTAATCCTGAATCACCGTATTACGAAATCCCTCAAAGGATAACATCTCGGTTTGCGGTGCTGGCGAAGCAATTAATTCCATGGCACAAAAATAGCATTCGGGAAGCATTAGAAAAGGGTTGTTTATGAATTTGGGGATAAATGTCAGCCACCCTTAACAAACCCTACTTTTTGACGATTTAGCCTTTTTTTAAGCCTATTTTGGCAGTAAATTGAACTATAAATGATACTTTTACAGGGTACTTTAAACAAAGCACTTATATGAAAAAGATTTTAGCACTTACTTTATTAGCCATTACTGTATCAATGAGCGTTTTTGCGCAACAAGACATCAAATTTGCTGAGGGCTCATTTAATTTTGGAAAAATTGCTCAAGGCACTCCAGTAACCCACGTTTTTACCTTTACCAATACCGGCGCAAAGCCCGCGGTTGTTGAATATTGCACTGCAGAATGCGGTTGCACAACTCCAGAAGTAACCAAAGAGCCTATTTTAAAAGGTAAATCAAGCACTGTTAAAGTAACGTACAATGCTGCTAGCATGGGTAATTTTACCAAGCGTGTTACTGTTAAATTAGTAGGCGTTGCCGAGCCAATCATCTTAACCATTAGTGGTGAAGTTGTTGCTCCTAAAAAATAATTGTTAAGATTCTGATAATGATCTTACCAGCCTCCTTCGGAGGCTGGTTTTTTTTGCCCCTGCCTCAAATTGTAAACTTATATTTGCAACATGTTACATATCAGCAAACGTGGCATAGAAATGCCTGCCTCACCAATCAGAAAACTAGTTCCCTTTGCAGAAGCTGCAAAAAAAAGAGGAACTAAAGTATATCACCTCAATATTGGTCAGCCAGATATCGAAACACCTAAAATGGTACTCGATGCGGTAAGACATAGTGATTTTAAAGTACTAGAATATAGCCATAGTGCAGGTAATGAAAGTTACCGTAAAAAATTAGTGGGTTATTATAAAAGTGTGGGTATCGATGTCAACGAAAAACAAATCATTATTACCACGGGTGGTAGTGAAGCAATTTTGTTTGGCTTTATGGCTTGCCTTGATGCAGGTGATGAAGTGATTATCCCAGAACCTTTTTATGCCAACTACAACGGGTTTGCAGTAGAAGCTGGCGTAACGGTTGTGCCTATTACATCGCATATCGAAAACGGTTTTGCGCTACCTCCTATTGAAGCTATTGAAGCAAAAATCACGCCGCGCACCAAAGCCATTGTGATTTGCAATCCTAACAATCCAACGGGTTATTTATACAGTGCTGCCGAAATGGAGCAACTAAAAAGTATTATTCTAAAACACAACTTGTATTTATTTTCTGACGAAGCCTACAGAGAGTTTTGTTACGAAGGCACTCAAATTAGTGCGATGCACTTAACGGGTGTAGATGATCATGTTGTAATAATGGATACCATCAGTAAAAGATACAGCGCATGTGGTGGTCGAATTGGTGCTTTTATTACTAAAAACCAAGCGTTACTTGACGCTACCATGAAATTTGCACAGGCCCGTTTAAGCCCACCAAGTTTTGCACAAATTGCTGGTGAAGCTGCCATTGATTTACCTGCCAATTATTTTGATGATACCAAGGCCGAATACAAATCGAGAAGAGACCTGATTGTTACAAGACTAAATGCAATGGAAGGTGTTTTTTGTCCAAATCCGGGCGGCGCTTTTTATGCCATGGCTAAATTACCAATTGACGATGCTGACAAGTTTTGTCAGTGGTTACTCGAAGACTTTGCTTTTGAAAACCAAACCGTCATGCTTGCACCTGCTACAGGCTTTTATGGCACGCCGGGTCTTGGCAAACAAGAAGTAAGACTTGCCTATGTTTTAAATTTAGAAGACATTAATAAAGCAATGGACTGTTTAGAAGCAGCATTAAAAGTATATCCGGGTCTTATAAAATAAATTCATGCAAGCAACCCCAAAGCAAAACCTATTTATACGCGCGTTTTTGGTAGCTGTGGTTACTTTGGGATCAGTATGTTTTGGCACCAGCCTTTTTGCGCAAAGCTACAAACCCACTTATGGATCTGCATTTGCTGGAAGCACGAGTATTTTTAATAATCCTGCTTCTAGTGTGAATCAATCCTTTAAATGGGAGGCTACTATACTCAGTGCACAAGCCAATATCAATAGCAATGCTTTTTATATTCAAAATGATTCGATTGGTATTCATGAAGGCATGTTTCCAAAATATTTTCATGGCAATGTAGATGTCAATTTATTGAACCTTTTATACAAGCCAAATAACAAACAAGCTTTTAGTGTTGCTATTAGAGCAAGAACTTTTAACCATATCAAAACAGAGCCGCTGGTTGCCAAAAATGGCATACAAAGCATGCATGATTTTTTTATGATCAATAGGCAAACGCCTTACCTAGAAGCTTTTCTTACACACAGTGGCTGGCTTGAAGGCAATTTGAATTATGCGCAAGAGATATTTAGAGACCAGAAAAGCACGTTAACGGCCGGGGTTACTTTACAAA
The DNA here is from genome assembly GCA_947442905.1 of Chitinophagaceae bacterium. The sequence continues at coordinate 2,579 of CANEWV010000237.1, forward strand.
TCAATAAAAGTATTTCTGGCGCATACGCCACCGTCAATAAATTGAGTTATCTAGAAAGCACAAATGGCATAGATACATTGTATACGCTCACTGCTGGAGGATCTTCATTTGGGTATAGTTCCAATTATGACGAAACCATTGCCGGAACTTCCAATACCGGTTCTGATTTTATAAAACAGGGTAAAACTAATATGGGACTAAGCATTGGTGCAGAGTATTTACTCTACAATACAGAGGCCCATAGCTTTCAAACCAACCATGCTTTAAACTATGCATTAAAAATTGGTGTTTCCATTATGGATATTGGTGGTGTGTCTTATAAAAACAGTGTTACAAGCAGTGTGTTTAACGGTGTACGCCTAAATATGAACGACCCATTAATTTCACGCAAAACCACAGGGATTCAAAATAGTGATCAGTTAAGAGATTCGCTTTCTACCATATTTGCAACTACTACTCAAATGCCAGAAACATTTACGGTTGCAAAACCAACTAGGTTTAATCTAAATATTGATAAGCCATTAGGTAATGACTTTTATATCAACGCAGACCTTACTGTTAACATGCACGCTAGTGCAGGGCTTACCAAACGCCGTGTTCGTGACTTAAATTTAATTACCGTTACACCCCGTTACGAAACCTTACACTTAGGAGTTTATATTCCAGTGCAATACAATACCCAAGGCCAATTAATGGTGGGTGGCGCTGTTAAACTTGGACCACTTACAGTGGGCGTTCATAGACTCAGGTGGCTTACCAATTCAAGTAATATGACCAACGCTTCGGGAGGTGGTTATGTGATGTTAAGCGTACACCCAATTAGTCTTAAAAAAATTAAGACGATAATAGACTGCCCAGAATAAATTAACTTTCCCTACCAATCAAATTACTAGATATGGGTATTCATTTTTCTAGCACGCGCATACAAACGGCTTTTGTTGTATTGTGTGTGATTTTTTCAACTGCATGCCGCGAATCTAGAGAGCTATTTGCAGAAGTGGCGCCTCCAAAAAAAATGCCTGCCGCCATAGCAAAGCCCATATATAAAAAAACATTTAAACCAAGACCTGGCTTTGAACCCTTTGATGGTATTGACCGGGTACCTGCTAATTATACTTTTATGTATGAGCCAACTTTTATAACGCAAAAACCCGTTATTAAAAGAAGAATTGGCGAAACCTATGTTCCGGAAAAATTAACCATCAATACCTATGCTTTTTCAAAAAGTAAAAAAGAAATAAAATTTAGAATGAGCTACCCTACCAATTTAAAAGGGAGCTACCATAAAATTAATACGGCCGACACCACCAACGCATTTAGGTTTATTAATAAATACAACGATACCTGTTACGTTACCAAATACACATTAAAAGAAGTACGCGACACCAGCATTT
>CANEWV010000238.1 GCA_947442905.1 Chitinophagaceae bacterium
CACATCATTCCGGGACCCTGCTTAGGGTATCTAAATGAATCGATGAGTGTTTTAATTACTTTGTCTTTGTCTGTGGCTTTTTTATTGGGTTTAAAAAGTGCATTAAAAATGGCACTACTTAAAGAAAGTCCTTTAATGCGCTGTGCCGCCCAGTCGGCACTGATTTCATTACAAGGAATACCCCATACTTTTTCGGTGTAGGTTTTAAAAAAAATATTAAACAGTCTTTTTCCAAATTGATTGGTCACCCATTCTTCAAAATTGGTTGGATTTTTAACTGGAAATACTTTTGCTTTCAAATAACTTAAAACACACAAACCACTTTCTATAATGCCTAGTTTTCTTAACGCTTCAAAGGCTACAAGTGGATATGAGAAAAAATGGTTGTTATAATAGATGCGAGAACTCCTTGGACGCTCCAACATTTCATCGCCTAAAATTTCTGTCCAAAAGTCTTCGACCTCTTTTGACTTTGAAAAAAAACGGTGACCACCAATATCAAAATGATACCCTTTATAAGATTCGGTTCTTGAAATACCGCCCACATATTGAGGATCTTTTTCAAAAACAACCACTTCTTGGTTGCCTTTTGCAAGTAGGTATGCAGCAGTTAAACCAGCAGGACCAGCTCCAATAATTGCGACTCTTTTTGACATAGATGTAGGGGTTAGCAGTATAAGATGGCAAAGGTGCTACATTAATGTGGATCTACCACTATTTTTGGGCTTCAATTTATACTTATCTTTCCTCAAAATATTCGCTACATGAACTCGATTAACTGGACCCTACAAACCTTTGATAACCTTACCAATAAAGAGTTGTACGCAATATTAAAGCTTCGCTGCGAAGTATTTATTGTAGAACAGGCATGCAATTACCAAGACATTGATGGTAAAGATTTTAAAAGTTTTCATTTGTGTGGATGGGATAATGATCATCTAGTTGCTTATGCCAGACTTTTACCAGCAGGCGTATCATTTAAAGAGGTTTCTATTGGACGCGTATTAAGTTCACCTGCCTACCGCCGACAAGGTGCAGGTATTGGACTCATGCAAAACGCGATTGCTCATTGCTATGAAAAATTTGGAAAGCAACCCATCCGGATTGGCGCACAATTATACCTGCAAAAATTTTATAGCAGTTTTGGATTTATAAAAGATTCAGACATCTACCTAGAAGATGATATAGAACATATCGAAATGATCTTATCTTAATTCGGCTTCAACAAAACGAGCAGTATGACTTTCTTTGCAGCCCACCATTTGTTCTGGCGTTCCTTCAAATAAAATAGTACCCCCACCATCTCCACCCTCTGGACCCAGGTCAATGATATGATCGGCTACTTTTATGACATCTAAATTGTGCTCAATAACGAGTACGGAATTTCCCCTGTCCACTAATTTATTAAGTACATCAATTAGATGTTGAATATCCTGAAAGTGAAGCCCTGTAGTAGGTTCATCTAAAATATAAAATGTTTTCCCGGTATCTTTTTTGCCCAGCTCTGTAGACAATTTAACGCGCTGCGCCTCCCCCCCACTAAGCGTTACCGCCGATTGCCCTAGTGTGATATATCCAAGACCTACATCTTGTAACACTTTTATTTTTCGGTAAATAAATGGAACAGGTTGGAAAAATTCACAAGCCTCATCTACCGTCATGTCTAGTACATCACTAATGGACTTCCCTTTATACCTAATTTCTAAAGTTTCCCTATTGTAGCGTTTGCCATTACATTTTTCGCAGTGCACATACACATCAGGCAAGAAATTCATTTCAATCACGCGCATACCACCTCCCTCGCAAATTTCACAACGTCCGCCTTTTACATTAAATGAAAAACGCCCAGCCGTGTACCCTCTTATTTTCGATTCAGCTACAGCTGCAAACAAGGTTCTAATCTCAGTAAAAAATCCACAATAAGTGGCCGGATTACTCCTTGGTGTTCGGCCAATAGGTGATTGATCGATTTCGATCACTTTATCAATATGCTCTAGGCCTTTAATCGATTTAAACGGCATGGGTTGCTGCTTACTATCATAACAATGTTTTGATAATAGCGGATATAGCGTTTCGTTAATTAGGGTAGATTTTCCACTTCCACTCACCCCACTTACCACGATCAATTGACCGAGCGGAAAACTTACTGAAACCTTTTTTAAATTATTACCAGTGGCTTCTTTTAAAACAATGGTATGTCCATTGCCAGTTCGCCGCTGTGTAGGAATAGCAATCTTTTTTTGACCATTCAAATATTGCGCTGTATCAGAATTCGAAAGAAGCACTTCAGATGGTGTACCCGCTGCAACTATTTGACCACCATGTTTGCCCGCCTTAGGGCCAATATCTACTAAATAATCGGCGGCCAACATAATATCCTTATCATGTTCCACCACTAAAATACTATTACCAATATCGCGTAAATTTTGCAGTGCTTTTATAAGCTGCATATTATCACGTTGGTGTAATCCAATAGAAGGCTCATCCAAAATATAGGTGATGCCCTGAAGCTGAGATCCAATTTGTGTAGCCAGTCTAATACGCTGCGACTCTCCACCACTCAGGGTTTTAGATGGCCGGCTTAAAGACAAATAAGTAAGTCCTACATCGAGTAAAAAACCTACCCGCTCTCTAATTTCTTTTAAAATATCTTTTGCAATGGCATTGTCTTTTTTAGAAAGGTGCTTTTCGATACCCTCAAACCAAAAAAGTAATTTATCTAAATTTAGACCACTGATCTCTGCAATATTTTTCCCTGCTACCTTAAACCACAAACTTTCTTTTTTTAACCTGGCTCCTTCACAACTTGGGCAGTGTTTTAATTCCATAAACTGTTCTACCCATTCACGCAGCGCCTCTGTGATACCCGTTCCTGTAAACCAACGCTTAAGCATGGGAACCACGCCCTCAAACACACCCTCGTATGGGCTAGACATAGCCGTTTCATCCATATCAAACGTAGACTCAGAAGGGCCGTCAGGTGTTCCATATAATAGCAAATTAATGGACTGCTCCGATAAACTACTGATGGGTTTATCGAGGCTAATTTTATGTTTTTTCGCAAGCATTTCCACCTGCTTAAATAAATAAGCTTCACGCTGTACACCTAGTGGCGCAATACCACCTTCCTTAATACTTAAGGATCTATCCGGAATAATTTGTTCTAATGAAATAGAAAACACATTGCCAAGTCCTTTACAACTAGGACATGCTCCATAAGGTGAGTTAAATGAGAAAGCATTAGGCGAAGGCGTTTCGTAACTAAGCCCGGTTTCTTCACACATGAGTTGCTTGGCATACTGCACCACTTTATTTGACTCATGAACCATCATAAACAAAAGATCCTTTCCAAGTTTTAAAGTTTGCTGCACACTTTGCGAAAGCCTTACTTTATCATCAGGTGTTACTTGCAAACGGTCTACTACAAGTTCAATATCATGAATTTTGTAACGGTCTACTTGCAGTTTTGGAGTGAGGTCTACGATATCGCCATCTATTCTAACTTTTAAAAAACCTTTTTTTCTTACCTCTTCAAATAATTCTCTATAATGTCCTTTCCTACCTCGTACTAATGGCGCTAATAAAACAATTTTTTTATTGGCATACTTTTCGGTAATAGAAGCAACAATTTCTTCTTCGGTAAACTTCACCATTTTTTTACCCGTGTTGTAACTATACGCTTCTCCAATGCGGGCATAGAGTAACCTCAAAAAATCGTACACTTCGGTTACAGTGCCAACAGTTGAACGTGGGTTTTTATTGGTTGTTTTTTGTTCTATAGAAATCACTGGCGATAACCCAGTAATTTTATCTACATCGGGCCTTTCCATATCCCCCATAAATTGTCTGGCATAGGCACCAAAACTTTCCATATACCTACGCTGACCTTCATTATAAATGGTATCAAAAGCGAGGGATGATTTTCCACTACCGCTTACACCGGTAAATACCACCAATTTATTTTTAGGAAC
>CANEWV010000239.1 GCA_947442905.1 Chitinophagaceae bacterium
TTCTGCATCACTTGAGGTAATAATTGGTGTATGTAAATACACAAAACCTTTTTCATTAAAAAATTGATGCACTGCAAATGCGAGGGCGTGTCTAATTCTAAACACGGCACTAAATGTATTCGTTCTAAAACGTAAGTGTGCAATCTCTCTTAAAAATTCGAGGCTATGTTTTTTTGGTTGTAGTGGATATTGCTCCGCGTCACTATCACCTAGTATTTCCACGCTGGTGGCTTTTATTTCTACAGACTGTCCTTTACCTAAAGATTCAATCAGCATGCCCTCTATTTTTAAAGAGGCACCGGTTGTAATCCGCTTTAATGTAGCGTCGTCTAGTAGGCCTAATTCGGCAACTACCTGAATATTATGGTTGGTGCTGCCATCATTTAGGGCTATAAACTGATTGTTACGAAAGCTACGTATCCAACCCATAGCGGTTACGTTTTGTCCGGTAAGGCTGCCTGTTAATAGGGCCTTAATTTTTGTTCTTTTATTAAACATAATGGCTGTAAAGATAATTTGTTTGTAGAACAAGCAAACATTCTATCCCAAAGTTTGTTAATTTACAATAAGAAATGATTATACCATGGAAAGAAAAGATTTCATCGAAAAAGTAGGCATGAGTGGCGCAGCGCTACTTGTTATGGGCTGTTTTGGCGGCTGTTCAAAAACAAATGATGCCGGTGGTGGAAGCACACCCAATCCAACCCCCAATAAGCCTGTCGATTTTACCATCAACATTTCTAATTCACCCTACAATGTCCTCCAAAATAATGGCGGCTTTTATGTAGATACCGCCAATAATGTGATGATTGCAAAAACCACGTCAGGTATGCTCATTGCTGTAAGCTCTTTGTGTACGCACCAGGCTGTAACACTAGAATTCCAAGGTAACAATAACCGTTTTTATTGCCCGGGTCATGGTTCAAACTTTAATACTGCAGGAACCGTTCTAAACGGACCGGCAGCAACGGCCCTTAAAGCTTATAAAACTTCTTTATCAGGTTCATTATTAAGGATTTACGAATAGTTCTATACTGCTAAAAAGTGATTTTTACGCCAATTACTTATTGGTGTTTGTGATTTTTGTATTAATATTGCAATGGAAACAAACCTACATGAGCCTTCAGTTGCTCTAGTTCGGGTTACCTTCTTTCCATCATTTTAAAATCACCCTTTCTTTAGTTATTCTAAAACTCAACTTACAGAGTATTCCTATTTCACTTTCAAATTATTTATGTACGACATTTTACAATTAAACGATCTTTTGTTACCAGTGTTACAAGACATCGCACAAGGTTTAAAAATTACAGGTTTTAAAAAATTAGATAAGCAAGCGCTCATCTATAAAATATTGGATAGCCAAGCAGTAAGTGAAGCGTCTGCAAAAGACGATGGCAAAAAAAAGCCAGCATTAAAAGGTCGAAAGCCTATTACAGTTAAAACAAGTAATGGCACCGAAGAGGCAGAAGTGATGAGTGAAGAACCAGCGGCGGCGGCACCTACACAAAAAGCAAGGCCTATTAAAAAAGCAAGTCCGAGACCAGAGCGTCAAGAAAAAACAGAAGCTCCTGCTGCAGTAGCACAACCGGAAAGTTCTGAAAATACAGAAGCTACTCAAGCACCTGAAAATCTTGAAGCAGCGCAGGCTCCAGAAAATAGTGCACCACAACAACACCCACCAAGACCACAGAAAAAAGAACCCGTATTTAATATTGAGTTTGAAGGCATGATAGAAGGCGAAGGCGTATTAGAAATGATGCCTGATGGTTATGGATTTTTACGTTCTTCCGATTACAATTATTTATCATCTCCAGATGATGTGTATGTTTCTCCTTCACAAATAAAATTATTTGGTTTAAAAACCGGAGATACCGTACAAGGCGCAGTTCGCCCTCCTAAAGAAGGTGAAAAATATTTTGCGCTTATTAAAGTTGATTTTATCAATGGCAAAAGACCCGACGAAGTGCGTGACCGTGTGCCATTTGATTATTTAACACCGTTATTTCCAAACGAAAAATTAAACCTCTTTACATCTCCAACAAATTATAGTACGCGTATTATTGATTTGTTTACACCGATTGGTAAAGGCCAACGTGGACTGATTGTTGCGCAACCGAAAGTGGGTAAAACCATGCTACTCAAAGAAGTGGCAAACGCAATAGCAGCAAACCATCCAGAGATTTATTTGATGGTGGTACTCATTGATGAAAGACCGGAAGAAGTAACTGATATGGAGCGCAGCGTAAGAGCAGAGGTCATTGCTTCTACTTTTGATGAGCCCGCCGAAAAACACGTTAAGGTTTCTAGTATTGCACTACAAAAAGCAAAACGCCTTGTAGAGTGCGGTCATGACGTTGTTATTTTATTAGATTCTATTACACGTTTAGCACGTGCGCACAATACCGTTGCACCAAGTAGTGGTAAAGTATTAAGTGGTGGTGTAGAAGCGAATGCACTTTTAAAACCAAAACAATTTTTTGGTGCAGCGCGTAAAATTGAGCACGGTGGTTCTTTAACAATTTTAGCAACTGCATTAATTGAAACCGGTTCTAAAATGGATGAGGTAATCTTTGAAGAATTTAAAGGTACCGGTAACATGGAATTACAACTAGATCGTAAACTAGCCAACAAGCGTATTTTCCCTGCTATTGATTTAGTGGGTTCTAGCACACGTAGAGACGATTTATTACTTGACAAAGAAGTATTAGGTCGTATGAATATTTTACGTTTGTTTATCAACGATATGAATACCGATGAGGCAATGAACGAATTATTAAAACGCATGCGAGGCACCAAAGACAACGAAGAGTTTTTAGCGAGCATGAACAGATAATACAATTGTTATGGCAGAACCCATTATCAATAAAGTAGAAGAGAGTGGTTTAATTTCATTAGACCTAGAAAAATATTATCCGGCGGGCCCTATCATGATTTTTGATGTGAAGGACCATTTGTTTATGGGTCTCATTTTAAAAGAGAAAGATTTTAGAGCAGCACTCACCGCCACCGATTGGACACAGTATCAAAACGCCGCGGTGGCCATCACTTGTTCTGCAGACGCCATTATTCCTATGTGGGCTTATATGCTTATTGCATCTGCATTAGAGCCGTTTGCAACGGTGGTATTTTTTGGTACCGAAGAACAATTAAAAGAAAAACTACTCTTACAAAATATTGAAGCCATTAACGCAACCGACTACACAGACAAAAGAGTAGTCGTGAAGGGTTGTGGTGATATTCAAATTCCAGCTGCTGCGTATGTTAGCATCACCAACAAATTAAGACCCGTTACTAAGTCTATTATGTTTGGTGAACCGTGTAGCACGGTTCCAATTTACAAGAAAAAATGATTTATTGTTGGCGCGTGGTAGCGTCCACAAAACGCTCGTCGTAATCTGCGCGAATGGTATTAAACAGGCGGTCCCACACTAGTGTGTATAGGCCGTAATTTCCCGTAAAATATTGATGGTGCTGGTTGTGGTTGGTAGAGGTATTAATCCATCTACCAATTTTTGTTATATGAAAACCAGCCGGATATAATTCGTAGCCAAGGTGCCCGTAAACATTATAACAGATAGAAAATAAAAAGAAAATAGCTAACTGTGTAATATGAATGGGCATGATAAAATAAAACAGTACTACAATGCCATGTTCCATAACCGATTCTAACGGATGAAACGCATACGCCGCCCAAGGAGAAGGGTTGGTAGAGCGGTGGTGCACCAAATGAATATATTTAAAAAGTGTTTTGTGGTGCATGAAACGGTGTATCCAATAAAAATAAAAATCATGCAGAATAAACATGATAGGAAAAGCTAAAAAGTAATATCCCCATCCGTAATCACTAATATTTTTATAGCGCGTGGTATGCTCTGCAATAGGAGAAGAGTTGAGCACCATAATTAATACACTAAAAATGAGCATGGTTATTAATGAATAGCCTGCTTCACGCAA
>CANEWV010000240.1 GCA_947442905.1 Chitinophagaceae bacterium
CGACGGTAAATGCCACCTAAAAAAACAACTCAACCCTGAGCAGAATCTAAGTAAAAATGAACAGCAAAAAGAAAATGATAATTCTTTGCTGGTGCTTATTAAGGAAATAAAGCACTTAGAGTTTTTCTATATACTACCCTTTGAGAAATCAGTTCAGACGACATTTTTAAGTAACTACATTATCGAAGTCCCCAAAGCTTTAGTTAATCCCAACTACAAAGCAGATAAGGGTCGTTTACACCTTAAGTCAATTTTTCATCCACCCGCTTGTTAATTTTTCAATTTATTGAATCATTAACATACAATCTTTATGAGATATTTATTATTCGTATGTACACTTTTTATGGTGTTACATTCGAAGGCTTGCGATGTATGCGGTGGGGTGAGCAGCAATGCTTCCATTGGACTTTTTGCAAATACAAGATTTCATATAATGGGTTTTCAAAGTGGCTTTCGCTCATTCGATACCTATTTGCATGAAATCAAACATTCGCGGGAGCGAATGTTTAGCACAGATTTTCGATTCAGAATTCAACTGCAACGAAGAATACAGCTTTTGGGCATAGCGCCTTATCAGATTGCAATACAGCAAACAGATTTTGGCAGCAACAAAGTACATGGCTTGGGAGATATTAGTTTAATGTCAAATTTTATTGTATTAAATAAAAGAGACACAAACGGATTAAGTCGTCATTTTTTGTCCTTAGCAGTTGGTCTAAAGTCAGCAAGCGGCAAAAATACTATTGATACAGATCCACTTAAAAATATCTACCCCGGAACCGGCAGTTGGGACCTGCTGCTCTTAACAAACTACACGCATCAGTTCGACAGTAAATGGGGCTGGCAAAACGAAGCTAGTGTTTCAATAAAAGGTAAAGACCGTTTCGGTTATTCCTTTGGAAACAGTTATCAGCTGACATCACAGGCTGTAGTAAACCTGCCGCTTTCAAGATATCGTCTTATTTCAGCAATTGGTTTTAATGGCGAGTATCACGAAGCATCAAAACTTGAAGGCGCAAGAACCCTGATACCTAATCTCAACAAAGGATTTGTATGCTCGGCAAGGGGCGCAATAAACCTGATGGGGAACAGCTGGTTATTATCGGCTTACTTGCAGCAGCCTATTGTACAAAATTTTAACGAAGGCCTTACAAAACAAAGGCTTTCCTGCGGAATCAGCATAAATTATCTGATTAACAAATAATAATAATCATGAAAAATTACATTTTAGTATTTTTATCATTAGTGGCAATAAGTTTATTTTCTGCCTGCCACAAAGCGCATGAAGCCAGTACAGCAGAAATTACTTTTATTGAACCCTCGATCAACGATACAATTGCTTTTGGCACAGAACTTCATGTAGAAGGCACTATAGGCGGCGACGGGGAAATGCACAGCTACACACTCAATATTGCCAATGCGGACAATGATTCCATTTACTTTTCAAAAAGTAGCAGTGCGCATGCCGAATCTTATGCATTCCACGAACATTGGGTTAATAATCTGACTGACACAACATTCGTAAAAGTAACAATCGAGGTTGAACTCAACCACGAAGGTGCAAAAACAAGCAAAACAGTTAATGTAGTTTGCTTACCTTAAATTTCTTATTTTTTAATTAACAATTCAACATTTTAATATCATGAAAAAGCTTCTTAAAAATTTATTTGCTTTCGCAATCATTATCTTTCCTTTATTTATGATTTCCTGTGAAAAGGAACAAACTGCTACTGAGGGTACTGTTTTGGTTAAACTTAATCACGGCTGGGGAATGAGCGGTACAAGTTTCGCACTGAATACCAACTTGGTACACCCAATGAATGGCGATACTATGAATTTTTCAAAATATAAATATTATATATCCAATCTGAAATTGAAAAAAGCAGATGGCACATTTTGGGTACAACCCGAAAGCTATTTTCTGGTAGATCTTTCAAATTCTGCCAGCAGCTCCATCAGCCTTAACAATGTACCTGTTGGAGATTATACTGAAATCAGCTATACCTTGGGTGTAGATAGTGCAAGAAACGTATCAGGGGCACAGTCTGGTGCATTGGCTACAACAAATGATATGTTTTGGAGCTGGTCTACAGGATATATAATGATAAAAGCCGAAGGAACCTCTCCTCAATCAACAAGTGGATCATTCTCATTCCATATCGGAGGATTTAGAGGTCAGTACAGCGCTGTACAATCAAAAACTGCTTCATTCGGATCAAATCAGCTTTCAGTTTCGGGTGAAAAGAATACTGAAATTCATTTCAATGTAAATACAGCAATGACCTGGTGCAATTCGGGAAGCTGTGCAGCTGTAAATTCTGTGATGATGCCAAGCGCGCTTAGTCTTCAGATGGCGACTGATTTTAACAATGGCTTTGTATTTGATAAAATTGTAGAATAATCAAACATGGGTCCTTGTGCTGCAGGGACCCTATTTTATACCAATGAAAAGATTTTCGCTTCTAATCATTCTTTTGGCTGTTTTGTCCTGCAGAAAAGAAAATACTGCAGACAATTCCCTTAGTCCTGCATATCCCGATTATTTTCCGGCTCCAGTATATCAATTTTACAACAATACTGTAAACAAAGACCGTTTTGAACTGGGTAAAAAACTGTTTTTCGACCCGGTTTTATCGCTCGACAGTACAATTTCTTGTGCAAAATGCCATGCACAGGTACATGCTTTTGCCGATCATAATGTATCGCTTAGTGCAGGCATAAACGGGCTTTTGGGCACAAGAAACTCACCTTCGATTACAAACATGATCTGGTCACCGACATTCATGTGGGACGGCGGAGTAAATCATATTGAAGTCTTTTCTGTTGCGCCTATTACAAATCATGTCGAAATGGGGGAATCTATGCTATCTGTTATTCGGAAACTGAATAATATTACAGCTTACAGAACCGCTTTTAAAAAGGCATATAATATTGATGAAATAACAGATCAGGCGATGCTTAGAGCCTTAACAGCTTACATGTCGATGATTATCAGTGCTGGTTCTAAATATGATGAATACCGACAGGGTAAAACGAGCCTCAGTGCCAGTGAACTCGATGGGCTCAACCTTTTCAGACAAAAATGCGCAGGCTGTCACAGCGAGCCCCTTTTTACAGACTATTCCTACAAAAACAATGGCTTGGACAGTGTTTTCAATGATCTTGGCAGAGAAACAATTACTACCAATTCAAGCGACAGAGGCAAATTCAAAGTGCCGAGTCTGAGAAATGTTGAGCTTACTTATCCTTATATGCACGACGGCCGTTTTTGGTCCTTGCGCAAAGTATTGGATCATTACAGCAACGGTATAGTCATCTCTCCTAGCCTAGATGCTTCTCTTCAACATTCTATTCCCATGACAATACAGGAAAAAGAAAGGATTATCGAGTTTTTGAAAACACTCACCGATTGGAACTTAGTTTCCGACCAGATGTTCAATCAATAAAATTAAGTACACATTATTGAGTATTCTTTAATAAAACAATTTAAAAATCAGATGTTTATGAAAATCATCCTTAAAATATCATTTCTAATATTCATAACGCTTGCTACTAATAACATATTTGCACAGGCGCCATCATCGTTGCCCATCAGCTTTATATGGGGACAAAGTGCAGGTGGGAATTAACCTCCGCTGTAGATTTTTTTGGTTCAAAATTAGCTCTATTAAATGCTAATATTGTTGTCAATGTGAGTCCAATTAGTACTCCTAGAATAGTTTTAGTCATATTTTTTCGATTTTAAAATAATTGATATTAGTTTGATTTATTTATTGTAAAAGTAGTATTTGAACATATAGTAAAATTTAAATTTATATGTTATTTATTTCTGAACATACTTTTAAAAATTTAAATAAGTAAATAATTATACCTAATCATCATTGATTAATAAGTTTAATTGTTGTGTCATCAAGCTCCCCATTGAAATACTTTTCAATTACGCGGAGAAATA
>CANEWV010000241.1 GCA_947442905.1 Chitinophagaceae bacterium
AGCGCAGTCAAATACCATTGCTGTTGCGCTGCCGGGTGCAAGTGTAGGTCTTGGATGTTCTTTTGCACCAGCAAGAAAAATATTGGATAAAGGAGGCGCACTAGCCATTGCGTCTGATTGGAATCCTGGATCAGCGCCTATGGGAGATTTGATATGTCAAGCTTCTATACTTGCTACATTTCAAAAGCTTACAACCGCCGAAGTATTTGCTGGTATTACGTTTAGAGCAGCAGCAGCACTTAATTTATTTGATCGAGGAAGACTCATTGCCGGTAACAAAGCAGATTTTATTTTGTATCCCTCCACCGATTATAGAGAAATTCTATATTACCAAGGTTCAATGCGCCCATCTAAAATTTGGAAATCAGGAAAATTAGTTAGCGCTTAATATATTTCATTTTTAAAATGATACACCCATGACATTTAAGGAAATGATTTTGCAGGGCATACCAGATCACCTGCCGAGTAAAAAATCAAGAGACGATAAATATTCTCATGCACCTAAGCGAAAAGATATTCTTACACCAACCGAAAAAAAATTAGCAATCGCTAATGCACTTCGTTATTTTCCTGCTTCTTGGCATGCTGTTTTGATAGAGGAATTTATAGAAGAGCTAAAATTATATGGCAGAATTTATATGTACCGTTTTATGCCAGATTATGAGATGTATGCTAGACCTATTCATGAATATCCTGCCGTTTCAAAGCAGGCTGCAGCCATCATGCTCATGATTCAAAATAATTTAGATCCTGCAGTTGCTCAGCACCCTCAGGAATTAATTACCTATGGTGGTAATGGTGCGGTTTTTCAAAACTGGGCTCAATATCTCATCACCATGAAATACTTGGCCCAAATAACAGACACCCAAACTTTACACATGTACTCTGGGCATCCAATGGGGATTTTTCCTTCCTCATTTGATGCACCCCGTGTTGTTGTCACTAATGGCATGATGATTCCAAACTATTCTAAACCAGAAGATTGGGAACGCTACAATGCCATGGGCGTTACACAGTATGGCCAAATGACGGCTGGTTCATATATGTATATTGGTCCGCAAGGAATTGTGCATGGTACTACGATTACCGTGATGAATGCCTTTAGAAAAAAATTGGGCGCTGGCGTAAGCCCTCATGGAAAAATATTTTTAACGGCAGGGTTAGGCGGCATGAGTGGTGCGCAACCAAAGGCCGGCAACATAGCAGGTTGTATTACTGTTTGTGCAGAAGTAAATTCGGCAGCAGCAAAAAAACGTTATACGCAAGGTTGGGTTGATCAACTCACAGAAAATATTGACGAATTAATTGTCATGGTTAAAAATGCGGTTGCTGACAAAGCTGTTGTATCCATTGCTTATGTTGGAAACGTTATTGATGTTTGGGAGCGTTTTGATACTGAAAATATTACTGTTGATTTAGGATCCGATCAAACATCACTTCACAATCCATGGGCTGGGGGTTATTATCCAGTTGGACTTTCTTTTGAAGAGGCCAATGAAATGATGGCGAATCATCCAGAACAATTTAAAACGGCTGTTCAAGTATCACTTCGTCGTCATGCCGAAGTAATTAATAAGCATACCGCTAAAGGAACTTATTTTTTTGATTATGGTAATGCCTTTTTGTTAGAGGCATCAAGAGCGGGGGGAGCCGTGATGTCAGAAAATAAAATTGATTTTAGATATCCGAGTTATGTACAAGATATTTTGGGCCCCATGTGTTTTGATTATGGATTTGGTCCATTTAGATGGGTTTGTACATCAGGCAGTGGCGCTGATTTAAAGTTAACAGATCAAATAGCTGCAACTGTGTTAGAGTCAATGTTAGTAGATGCTCCAGCGTCTATTGCACAGCAGTTACAGGATAATATTACATGGATAAAAGAAGCCGAAAAAAATAAATTGGTAGTAGGTTCTAAAGCAAGAATTTTATATGCCGATGCAGAAGGTAGGGCTAAAATTGCATCTGCATTTAATGATGCTATTGCTAAAGGTGATATTACTGCGCCAATTGTTATTGGCAGAGATCATCATGATGTAAGTGGAACCGATTCACCGTACCGTGAAACAAGTAATATTTATGATGGTAGTAAATTTACTGCCGACATGTCTATTCATAATGTTATTGGAGATAGTTTTAGAGGTGCCACTTGGGTTTCAATTCATAATGGTGGTGGTGTAGGATGGGGTGAAGTAAGCAATGGTGGATTTGGTCTTGTACTTGATGGAACAGCTGCATCAAAAACCAAACTAGAAAGTATGTTGTTTTATGATGTCAACAATGGTATCGCACGCAGGGCCTGGGCTAGAAATACAGGCTCACTCGAAGCCATAGAACGTGAAATGAAAAGAAGTCCTAATTTAACAGTGACCATACCTAATTTGGTTGATGAAAATTTGTTACAGTATATTCAATAATTGTTATGAAGCATCACATTAATCCGTCTTCTTCGAATTGGCAGGGCCGAAATTCTGATAATCAGTTGTATTGGCATGAACTAGTGCAGCTAGTTGATGATTTAGCAATCAAAGGAGGCGAAGATGCTAAGATTGCATTGTTAGGTTACGCTGTTGATGCGGGTGTTATAAATAATGGGGGTAGAAGTGGTACTAAAAATGGGCCTGATTGTATCCGAAAAATGTTGGGGCCTCTTGCCAATCACGTAAACAACAACCTGTCTATTTATGATTATGGAAATATCGTTGTAGAAGATAGCAATATCGATGCCGCTCAATTATTAATGCGCGATACCATTTACGCTTGTTTGCAACAGAATTATTTACCTGTTATTTTAGGAGGTGGCCACGACGCAGCCTATCCGCATTTTTTAGGTATTCAAAAACATCTAGCAAATACTGGCGAAACCGTTGGTATTATTAATTTTGATGCTCATTTTGACATACGCCCATTATTAGATGGAAAAGGACATTCAGGCTCTCCTTTTTTGCAAATTGCACATCAATTTCCAGAACAGTTTAATTATTTAGTTCTTGGTATTCAAAAGGCAGCCAATCCAAAAACACTTTTTGAAACGGCATCTGATATTGGTTGTAATTATTTAGAAATCGAGCAATTTAACCTTGCTCATTGGGGACTTGTAGAAACTTCCATTTCTCAGTTTTTACAATCCGTTGATAAGGTATACGTAAGTATAGATTTAGATGGATTTTCTTCGGCGTTTGCACCAGGCGTTTCTGCGCCGTCACCTCTTGGATTTACGCCGGAAATTGTTTTTAAATCACTGGATTTAATAATTCGATCAAATAAGTTATTAAGTTTTGATATCGTTGAATTAAACCCTGTATTTGATCAGGATAATGCCACTGCCCGACTCGGAGCAAGATGTTTAGAATATATTGTTCGTAATCATTACCGTTAATAAACGCTTTAGTGTCCAAAGCTGCCTTTAAATGCAGGCACGTGTACAAGTTCTACATTGATATTTTTATCGACAGATGTTTCTTTAAAATTGTAGATGATTTCTAAAATATCTAAATCTATATAGTGCGCATTTGTACCATCAATAATAACATGACTTCCATTTTCTATTTCAGCTAATTTAATAGCTAAGCTACCCTTATTCAAGAATGTTACATGCTCAGTTAAGCGAATCGTAATTAAGCCACCTTCTTTTTGTTTGTCTTGATGAATTAAATAATCTCTTCTGTAATTAGCACGTAAAATATAAAAGATAGCTACTACCATGCCTAGTGCAATACCTTTTAATAAATCGGAAAATTGGATGGCTACTACGGTGATTATAAAAGGTATAAATTGTTCCCACCCTAGCTTAAACATTTGCTTGAATAAAGAAACCTTGGCAAGTTTATAACCTACAACTAATAAAACAGCAGCTAAACAAGCAAGTGGAATTTTATTGAGTATCGAAGCCAATAAAATTACACTTAACAATAAAAATATACCATGAATAACAGC
>CANEWV010000242.1 GCA_947442905.1 Chitinophagaceae bacterium
GTTATTGAGCACAACACGGACGTTATTAAATCGGCAGATTGGCTAATAGATATGGGGCCCGAGGCTGGTGATGGTGGCGGAACCGTTGTATACGAAGGCGTGCCGCTTGGTATTAAAAAATGCGCCGCTTCTCATACCGCAAAATATTTGTAAGTACTGATTATCTTAAACGGTCCAGGCTCTTAAGCAACTTTTGATCTTTATACATACCTATAATTGATAGTATAAAAAATACAGGCACTAAAAAGCTAAATATCGAATACAGCGATAGTCCACCCGTTTTAAAGTTTCGCATGTATAGGAAGTAATGCATCAGATTTACAAGACCTAGTAAAACGCCTACCACACTTATTTTAATTTGCAAGCTTCTATTGCTGTACAAAAAGATATTGATTAGCGCAACAAGACCGGTAGCAATCACAAATACGAGTAACATAAAATGATCGTAAGGGGTGATAGTTACCGTTGGGCCAGGTACTTCTAAGCTGCCATAATAAAAAGGAAGCTTTACAGATGCAAAAGCGCAAATGCTAGCTAATAGTAACCATAGGGTTTGGATGCGTTGTATCATAGCTCTGGGTATAAAACAAATTGAGACATAAACTCGTTTACCTCACCTTTTAATTTTTCTAGAAGCGCTGAATCATCAGGGTTCATAAGCGCTTTGTCAATTGCATTTACAACAAAAGCCATATCTGATTCTACCATGCCTCTTGTAGTAATAGCTGCAACACCAAATCTGATCCCTGAGGTAACAAAGGCAGACTTGTCATCGTAAGGTACCATATTTTTATTGGCTGTGATGTCTGCGTGTCCTAAAACCTGCTCTGCTTTTTTACCGCTGATATTTTTGTTGCGTAAATCAATTAGCATCAAGTGGTTGTCTGTACCGCCACTGATAATTTCATAGCCCTTGTCTGTAAAATTTTTAGCCATAGCTTGCGCATTTTTTTGCACCTGCTGTTGGTATACTAAAAACTCGTCGGTTAATATTTCACCAAATGCTATGGCTTTAGCAGCAATAACGTGCTCTAATGGTCCACCTTGTGTGCCCGGAAATACAGCCATATCAATAACATTAGACCATAGTCTTAAATTTCCTTTAATATCTTTTAAGCCTAAAGTGTTTTCACCATCCTTTGCCATCATAATTACACCACCACGAGGTCCACGCAATGTTTTGTGGGTAGTAGAGGTAACAAAATGACAATGTTCAAATGGAGAAGACAATAAACCTTTTGCAATTAATCCTGCAGGATGCGCAATGTCAGCAAGTACAAAAGCGCCCACTTCGTCGGCAACTTTTCTGATACGTGCATAATCCCAATCTCTACTGTAAGCACTTGCGCCACAAATAATTAATTTTGGTTTTGCAGCACGCGCTTGTGCTTCTAACATTTCGTAATCAATAAGGCCTGTTTCTTTTACAACACCATAAAAATGTGGTTTGTAAATTTTACCAGAAAAGTTAACGCCCGATCCGTGCGTTAAGTGACCACCCATGCTAAGGTCTAAACCTAAAATCGCATCACCAGGTTGTAAAATAGCAAGCATAAGTGCTGCGTTTGCTTGTGCACCACTATGTGGTTGTACGTTGGCGTATTCGAGATTAAATATTTGCTTTAAACGATCAATGGCTAACTGCTCTGTTTGATCTACAATTTCACAACCACCATAATACCTGCGTCCTGGATACCCTTCGGCATATTTATTGGTCATCACACCGCCCATCGCCTGCATAATTTGAAGGCTCGTAAAGTTTTCAGAAGCAATGAGTTCGATGCCTCTACGTTGGCGTGCTAATTCTTGGTTGATGATGTCAAAAACAAGGGTATCTCTTTGCATGGTTGCTATTTTTTTGCTTGGGCACAAAGATAAGTTACAGCCTTCATTATGGGGGGTCAAATTGAGCCGAGAAGCCTCAAACTATTCACAATTGTTGTTATGATGCCTAATTTTACTATTTTCGAACCCCTAATCAATGTGGGTAAATCTTTTCAAATCCCCCAAGTTATGAAAGCTGTAATCCCTGTAGCTGGTGCTGGAACAAAATTGAGGCCCCTTACATACACCCAACCCAAGGCGCTGATACCTATTGCGGGTAAAACGATATTGTCGCATATTGTAGACCAATTAAGTGAGGCAGGCATCACCGAGTTTATTTTTATTGTGGGTTATTTAGGCGAAAAAATTCAGGATTACGTTAAACAAACCTACCCAAATTTAACCACGCATTTTGTGTACCAAAACGAAAGACAGGGTACAGGCCATGCGGTAGAATTAACCAAACAACTCATTGGAGACGAGCCCATTTTTGTGGCCCTTGGCGATACCATTTGTGAATTTGATGTAAAAGAAATTATAGAAAGCCCTGTTAGTATGATTGGGGTTAGAAAAGTAGATGACCCGCGTAATTTTGGGGTAGCTACCATTGACGACAATGGAATTATTGAACAGTTGGTAGAAAAGCCTGCTATTCCTAAAAGTAATATGGCGCTTGTTGGACTTTATAAGATCAACGAAACAGCAGTTTTGTTTGAATGCCTTAAGCAACTATTTGTAGAAAATATTACTACTAGGGGCGAATACAATTTAACGGATGCGCTTGCTTGCATGATTCAAAAAGGCACTCAGTTTAGGTCATTTAAAGTAGCCAATTGGTTTGACTGTGGTAAAAAAGAATCGATACTTGAAACCAATGCTCTGCTATTAAAAAAGATGGACGTACATGTACCTGATAATCATGGTTACACCGATACCATTATTATTAATCCAGTGAGTATTGCAGAGGGTTGTACCATTACAAATGCAATTGTTGGTCCCAATGTAACTATTGGCCCTAACACCACTATTACACAATCCATTATTAGAGATAGTATTATTGGTAGTTATACCAACCTTCACGAAGTAGTACTAGATAATTCCTTAATAGGAAGTGACGCTAGTGTTAAAGGTCTTTCGCGCAGTTTAAATATTGGCGACAATACCGAAATCGATTTTGGATAAATATATTTCGAATAAATCCTACGCAACATTTACTTCTGTAAATAAAAAGAGTTGGCCTGACTCGTGCAGGTTACAACAAGCTCATTGATGCATACATGATCCGGAAGCGTTGTTACATAGTAGGCAACATTTGCTACATCAACAGCTTCTAGTGCTTTGTATCCTTCGTAAACAGCTGCTGCTTTTGCTTCATCTCCTTTAAATCTAGTATTACTAAAATTAGTTTCTGCTGCACCCGGATGAATAGCTGTAACCTTAATATGCTGTGGTAATAAATCGATACGCATTGATTTTGAAATAGCGGCAACTGCGTGCTTGCTGGCGCAGTATACATTTCCTTCTTTGTAAACTTCTACACCTGCGGTAGAGCCAATATTAATAATATGCCCTTTTTTATTGTTGATCATAAGTGGGAGCACCGCTTTACTTACATAAAGTAAGCCTTTTACGTTGGTGTCAATCATGGTTTCCCAGTCATCTAGGTTAGCGTCCTGAAATGCGTCGCGACCAAGTGCAAGACCGGCATTGTTAATGAGTACGTCAATACTAGAAAAATGAGCAGGGATTGTTTTGATGGCTGCAAAAACAGCTTCTTTATTTTGCACGTCAAAGCAAAGGGTATGCACTGCTGCATTATGTTTTGCTACAAGGGTTTCTTGTAACGCCGATAATAAATTTTCTTTTCTTCCGGTAATAATTAATTTGTTACCTGCTGCTGCAAATACATGTGCCATGGCTTCTCCAAAACCAGAAGTGGCGCCTGTAATTAAAATTGTTTTACTCATAATTTATTTTATCTAATGATTACACTCGTTCCTTTGGTGTACACTTTATTGTCTGCATAATCGATACCTACTGCTTCATACACATAGGCGCCATTTGGTTGCAATTCATTTTTGTATGTTCCATCCCAACCCTCA
>CANEWV010000243.1 GCA_947442905.1 Chitinophagaceae bacterium
AAAAGCGTCTGGCGCATATACCCCACTCACATCATCGAGATAATCGGTGTTGGTAAAGCGGTACATGAGTTCGGCAAAAACATTAAACTGCTCACTTAAGGCATACTTAACACCAAGGGTGAACGGCACCGAAACGGCAATGGGTGCATAGGTTTTAAAGGTCGGATACGCCGAAGAACCCTGCCCTTCTGTACCAAGTGGTCTTAAAAAATATTTTTGATTGCCTAAAAACGCATAGGGATCATAAGAAAAAGCACCAACACCCACCCCGATATAAGGGGTAAACCTAAAGTCTTCGAAACCTGGTTGGAATGTAAAAAAATTAAAATCGAATGAAACAGCTGCCTCCCAAACATGGCTGTTGAAACTTAAGTTACGCCTTAACTGCGTGGCATTGTTACTATACTGATCAGAATACCCAAGCAGCGCATACTCGCCACTGAGCCTAACGCTCATATAATTGTTAAACTGCTTTCTAAAAAAAATACCAGCATTGGCTTTGGGCCTATTAACAGCAGCAGTAGGGTTTAAATCTCCAAAATAATGTGCAGCACCAGCACCAATGCCAAACTCGCCTTGGTGCACAAAACTTTGCATGAGCTGCGCATTTGCGGTAAAAATACCGCAGCCAAAAATGAGTATGAAAATAAAATGTTTAGCCATGTGCACCCGCTTACTTATTGTAAAGTAGCAACAAAAATAAATACCAAAAATGTTAATTTCTTTTATCGAGGCCCCAAGTAAGCTTAGATCTAAGCGTAGACAAGAAACTATTTTCGTTTAATCGGACAAGATTTACGCAAAACTGCTCTTTTCTAATGGCCAATTGCACTGTTTTATCAACGATTTCTTTACGTGCGTCAAGTGCACAAATAAATTGATCTGCCCTTCCTTCAATTTCAAATGATACCACGTTGGTATCTGGAATAACAATGGGACGTACATTTAAATTGTGTGGCGCAACAGGTGTAATTACAAAACTTGCTGCGTCCGGAAATAATATAGGTCCATTGCAACTCATGCTATAACCTGTAGATCCTGTTGGCGTGGATACAATCAGTCCATCTGCCCAATAAGTATTTAAAAACTCTCCATTGATATAGGTATGAATTTTAATCATTGGAGAAATATCACGTTTGTGAATGGCAAATTCATTGAGTGCAAATGGCGTATCACCAAAAAGTCCTTCGTTAGAATCTAGATGAATAAGTGCACGTTTATCCACTACAAAAGTTCTATTCACAATCGCTTCTACCGCGCTTTGTAGTGCATCGGGGCTAATGCTTGCTAAAAATCCGAGTCTACCAAAATTGATACCTAAAATGGGAATACCAGAATCTTTAACCAGTGTAACGGCGTCAAGCATCGTTCCATCGCCACCTAAACTAATGAGACAATCGATTGTGCCATCTAAATCTGAAGACACTTTAAAAGGTATTAGCTTTTCTGCTAATTGTGATGGCAAATCTGCGTGCATAAGTAGTTGATGAAATACATGAATCTCAACATCATGCGGGGCTAGTGCCTCTAGCAGTATAGCCAACGGATTGGGTGTTGCTAAATCTAAACCTCTACTATAAATTGCAATTTTCATGAGCCTATATTCAAATCAAAAACATCAAAAATTAAATTCGCCCTGCAAATATAAGCCTTCCCGCCCTAGCTGATTGCGGCTATATTCTACACGAAACACAAAATCATATACACTTACAAGGTCAATACCGGCTCCATAAGTGTACAACAGTGTATTACTTAAGCTGTTAGAGCGCCCAGCGTATTTATGATAAGCATATCCAGCATCGGCAAACAATTTTAAATAGAGCCTGA
The DNA here is from genome assembly GCA_947442905.1 of Chitinophagaceae bacterium. The sequence continues at coordinate 1,828 of CANEWV010000243.1, forward strand.
TAGGTATTTTTTCATGGTTTTTTATCGGTACCGGATTTGTGAGGGTGAAATTTTTTACATTAAAATGAAACGCATTTCTAGAAACAATTCCTGCCGTTCCATCCACCACATAATACTCGAGCCCTCTTAACTGCATGCCTCCATATCCAATAAGTCTACTATTAGAAAAAACAGAATCGATAGGTGATTTATAGGCAGCAGTTGCATCGAGTAATAAAAAACTTTTAGTGCTTAGCTTTTTTGCATACAACTGTCTAGCACTTATTTGAAAAATGGATTGCGCCCGAGATGCCACTCGTTTCAACAAAAACAAGTCGGAGTAATAACCTGACGTTGGGTAGGTAATATTTGAAACATTGATATACTGATAACGGTAACTGATATCAAGGGCTGCTTGACGGTTTGTTTGACCTGGATAATAATTTTTTTGAACCTTTAAAATGGTGTCAGCAATTGTTTCATTAAAATAACTAAGGCGGATGGTTGTGCGTTTAAACCGGTCAGGTCTATAAGAATAAGACGCATCGATACGCCATGTTTTTCTAGCATCTGAACTGTGCCTTAAAAACACCTGCTTATTGCCTGCGGTGGCAATATTCAATTCTTTTTGTGTGGCATGTAAAAATCCTACACTAAAACCTTTGGTGAGTTTTTTATCAATAAAAGGAATGGTATACCGCGCCGAAAACTGCCTGTTGTAGCCAGTTATTAGCCATACATTTAAATTATCATTTCGGCCAGACACATTGTTTTGTATGAATTTCATCCCATAATTAACGCGGTCTAAACTTCTGTTTTGATCCACCCACCACTGGTTAAAATTTCGATCAACGAGTCTAAAATAAGGAAGCGGTAATAGGTACCATCTTTCCTTTACTTGAATACGAATTTGCCACTGGCCATCATTTGCTAGGGTATCTATTTGCACATCTACAAATAGTTGCGTATTCATCAGTAATTGCTTTGCCTGAATGATTGCGGGCGCTAACAGTTTTGCTTCAAGTGAATCTCCTTTTACAAATGGGAGTTCTCTTAAAATAATGTAGTCTTTTGTTTTCGAATTACCCGCAATATCAATACGGGCAACTAACATTTTTTGTTGCGCCAAACTAGTAAGAGATAGACTTACAATAAAGATGAATAAAAGTAGGCGCATATGATGAAGCGTTTACACCTACATATTGAGGTATGAAAGTAAATGATTGTAATTTTCTTTCAACTCGTTTTGATAATTCTCTTCGCCAAAATAATATTTTACGCTGTAATCATAACGTTGAAACGTTGCTACAATCGTAGATACTTCAATGCGGTTTATTTGAATGTTTACGAGTAGCATACCCGTTTGTGGATCCGAAGCAGTATTAAGCTGTGTAACATACGCATCATTGGTTTCAACTAAGCGTACAATTTCTCCAAAAGAATATTGTCTTCTTTCTATCTCTAAAACAATAACGCCTCCTTTATTATCTGCACCTACAAAACTAGTAAGATGCGCCAACATTTGCTTTGCCGTAATAACACCGAGTAAATCTGCAGTGGCTGAAACAACAGGCAACATGCTTAATTCATAGAGTGATAATAGTTTGGCGCCGGCTAAAAAATGCTCATCTGCGTGCACAGATGCCACAATAAATTCGTCTTGTAAAGTAGCAATGACAGCTGTTTCATCAGTATCGAGCAGGGCATTTTTATCTACGATGCCAACAAATTTTTCGTCTGTTATAACACACAAGTGTTGTACATCATAATCCTCCATCAATTGGAGAGCAAAAGATGCTTTATCCAATAAATGAACAGATGGAAAACTAGTATTAATGAGTTGTGCTGCTAGCATGGCTGAGCTTGTTCAAAAATGCTTCTAAAATTTGGTTGAACTCGGTAGGCACTTCCATCATAGGAGCGTGTCCACATTTGTCTACAAAATGAAGGGTACTATTTGGGATGAGTTTGTGAAATTCTTCACCCACATATGGAGGTGTAACAATATCATTATTGCCCCAAATTAAAAGTGTAGGTTGTTGTATTTGACTTAACTCGGGACCTAAATTACTTCTGATTGCACTTTTTGCGAGTGCTAATA